>CALXIA010000019.1 GCA_944388245.1 uncultured Gemmiger sp.
GACTGTTCCGGCAAACGAGCCCGGCAGCTTCTGAACAGCGATTACGAGAAGTACGACCTTCTGATTGGCATGGATCGGGCCAACCTGCGGAGTATGTACCGGATCTGCGGCGGCGATTTTGCCGACAAGATGCACCTGCTGATGGACTTTACCAACCGTCCCGGAGAGGTAGCCGATCCGTGGTACACCGACGATTTCGAAACGACCTGGCGGGATGTGGAGGAAGGTTGCCGGGGCTTGCTCCAAAAAATAATCAGCAAAGAGGTTCGGACGAGTGGACAAGCTGGTTGTCAAGGGAGCGGAAATTAGTGTACAATGGAATTCCGAGCGAGATGACTTTATCAGCTTGACTGACATCGCCAAGCTGAAGGACAGCGACAATCCTCGCTACATTATCCAAAACTGGCTGCGGAACCGGAATACGATTGAGTTCCTGGGTGTTTGGGAATCTCTATACAACCCGTCTTTTAACCGTGTCGAATTCGATGCGTTTAGGCATCAGGCCGAGCGGCTGGCAAGGCTCAATGCCATCGCCATCAGTCAGATGGAAATCTTGACGCAGGATCACCGCATCGAAGCTCTGGAGGCTCATAGTGGAGAACTGTCTCCCAGAGAGTAAAATAATATACTGGACGCTTGCGAGTGGGTGAAGGCCGTGGCATCTATAGTGTTGCGATGTTCCAAACAAAACAAATCCGAACCTTACGCCGGTGGGCGACGGGTTCGGATTTGTTGTTTATACGCGGCTGCGTCCCGGCATTTCATGAACCATTTTTTGCGCCGGTACAGGATCCGGCAAACCACTGCGCCCCGCTTTTCAACCGACAAGCGGGGCGCAGTGCAGCAAAGAAGGTTTATTCTTTGGCGTTTTCCATCCTGTACCATTGAATATCCGGGTTTGACGATGGCATTTCGCAGATGAGCACGCCATCTTTGGCCTGGGCGATCACATTGTCATGAATCTGCATCTTCACCGAGTCATGCTGGGAAATGCGGAAGATCGCCATGGTACTGCCCAACAGGATATTGCCGGATATTTCAAACTCCCTGGCAAACTGCACACCATCGGTCCCCAGATCCATAGAGGCGGGCATTTCGGCACAGGCGTTGTTCAGGCCGTTGCCGGTATCCAGGATGATATTGTCCCGCAGGATCAGCGCGTCAAAGACGTTTGTGAAGTCGGGTTCGATAAAATAGGTGCGCATACCCTGCCCGCAGTTTTCCACAAGGTTTCCTTCCGCAAGATAGGTGCCCATATCCGACACCTGTGTGCCGTTGTTCTCAAACGTGCAGGCGTTGCCTCCCTGCCGCATATAGTTGTTCCGGATGGTAACATCGTTTGCCACGCAGTAGATGCCATCCCCGATCAGGCAGAGGTTGTTGGTGGGTTCTGCGGATTCATACTGAAACAGAGAGTTGCCGCCCCACTCCACGGTACAGTTCTGAATGACCGCCCCTTTGGCGCGATCCAGCGAACTGCTCAGCGCATTGTCCAGATAATATTTCAGGGACAGGTTGTCCAGCACAAACCCGTCGGCGTGATAGCCGTCCAGAATACTGCCGTACACATCCCCGTAGGAATTCCTCTGTATCGACAGGATCGCAATATCCTCAAAACAATCCGCAGGATTGCCGCCGTCGCAGCGCAGATACAGATCGCCCACCCGATAATCCAGATAAAAGTCTACCGGATAGCTGAGACCGGTGAGATCCACACGGCTGATATAGGTCAGATCCTCTGTCAGCTGCTCCGCTACCTCCCGGTATTCCCCCGCGCTTTTGATGCTGATGTTGGTGCAGGGATCCTCCGGCGCGCACAATCCATTGACCGGGTCCATGGGCAGAACATCCACGGCCAGCCAGCCGTCCGGCGTGGGCCACTCCAAAACGCGCCTGGCATAGTCGGTGTCGTCAAACACGATACCTCCCACGTCGCCCAGCGCCTGGTGATACCGCCAGATCTTTTCCCCGTTCTCCCCTTCATACCACAGTTCCCAGTACTCCGGCTGCGCGGAGTTTTCCTGCACGATGGTGAGGACCGGTTTTGGGCCTTCTCCATAGGCCGAGTAGGTCACGTTGCTGATCAGGCGGATCGGGTTTTCGGTGAGACGGTATATGCCGCCTCGTTCAAAAAACACCGCGTCGCCTTCCTGCACATCTCCCCAGGTGGTCCGCCCCGGAGATCTCCAGGCGGTTTCGGGAGAGCGCCCGTCGTTTTCGTCATTGCCGTTTGGGGATACATAGTACGCTGTACCCGTATAAGTTTCCCCGGGGATGAAGGTATCCCCCTTCACAATGGTGGTAGGCGTGTTCAGGATCGCTTCTCTCCGGGCATTTGCCTCGGCGTAGTAGGGGGCAAGTGCCTCCGTCTCTTCCAGAAAATAGAATTCCGAGTCTGGCAGCATACCGGCAATAGCCGCGGCCTCCTCCGAAGCGGGTCCGGGCGTTGGCTGCACAGGATCCATGGCCGAGTCGGGGACCTCGGCGCAAGCCACGAGGGCGATTGCCATCATCCATGCGAGAAACTGTGCGGACCAATGTTTTCTCATACTGTCACCTCCTGCAAAAACAGCGATTCCTTATCGTGTGACACGATTATACCGAGTTTGCAGAAGGCGCGGCAACAGACAGGGCAAAAAAAGCGTATTTTGAGAAATAATTCTCCTTTTTCCTCTCAGGAAAGCGCGGAACATACGCCCGCCGTTTTTATTTTGCAGATGTTGCGGCCCCCGGATCGACGGATCCCCCTGAAACCGGGCAAGGGCATCCCGGCCCGGCCTGTGGCCGGGGTCAGCCGGTCGTACACCGCCAGCGGATGGTCCGCGCGGCAGACTAAGGAAGAGGTAATAAGTATGGTGTGTCGCCGTCCTCACTTCGTTATACACTTGCACGTCTTTTTTGAATCTGTTATGCTTTACTTCATCCAGAGAAACAAAAATAGAGGAGAGAGAATGGAAAAGATTCAATATGAAAACCTGACTCTCCGTCAGGCCGAAGTCTCCGACGCAAAGCAGCTTGCCGCCTGGTGGAACGACGGCGCAGTCATGGCTCACGCAGGTTTTCCCAATGGCGTGGGAACCACGGAGGCCGAAGTCATAAAAGGACTTGGCAAGGGCTGTCTAATGATTCAAGAAGACGACCGACTGATCGGTGAGTGCAATTACCGCGATGCAGATATCGGTGTCGCTGAAATCGGTATCAAAATCTGTGAAACCGATGGTCAAAATCGTGGTGTAGGCAGAAAAATCTTAAGCATGCTGATCGGCTGGCTGTTTCAAAACGGCTATTCTAAAATCATTCTCGACACAAATTTGAAGAATACGAGAGCGCAACACGTTTACGAATCCCTTGGTTTCCGCAAGGTGAGGACGAATATAGACGCCTGGAAAGATCAGCTTGGTCAGCTTCAATCTTCCATCGACTATGAGTTGGTTAAGGAAGATTTTATCAGCTACATCAACAACATGCTTCAGATTTAAGACACCCTACTCCTCCTCATCCCGGAAGTGAAAGACCACATACTCTTTCAAAAAGCCGATCACTTTCCGGCAGGCCTCCGCCGTGATGCCGTTCTGCGCCGCGCCCACCAGTTCCTCGGTCATGCGGAACAATTCCTTGTGCTGCTCATCGATGCGCGGCACCCGATCTGATAGCTGTCCTTCCACATCATAGATACAATCCCTCTTTTATTCTGATTTGATCCATATTGTAGCACCCCCGATCTGGAAAAACAAAAAAACAGGGGCGGAAAATTCGGGACGAAGAGAAGCGGATCCCGCTTGACAAGCCGATAAAAAAGGAATATATTAACAATAACAATTATCACTATTATCCAGGAGGCATACTATGGAATTCAAAGGCTCTCGTACCGAGCAAAATCTGTTGGCGGCTTTCAGCGGGGAATCCATGGCCCGCAACAAATATCTCTTTTTTGCCGAAAAGGCCCGGCAGGAAAAGCAGGAGGAAGTGGCGGAACTGTTTGAGAAGATGGCCAAGAACGAGGGCGTTCACGGCCGGCTGCTCTACCACTATCTGAAAGGGGTGGGCAGCAGCGCCGCCAATCTGCAGGAGGCGATCCAGGGTGAGTACGGGGAATGGAGCAGCATGTACCCCTCCTTTGCCCAGATCGCCAAGGAGGAGGGCTTTGCCGAGGTGGGCACCCTGTTCGATCAGATCGCCAAGATCGAAAAGGACCACGAGTTCCGGTTTTTGTCCGCGCTGGCCAAGCTGAGCAGCGCCGCCGGGGCCGCCGCCCAGAAGGAGGCGCCGGTCGCCCCCGCCGAATCCAAAACCGTCACCGTCCAGGGATACCGCTGCATGTTCTGCGGCGCCACCTACGAGCATCGGCCGGACGTGTGCGACGTTTGCCAGGCGATCGGTTCCTTTGAGCCCACCACCTTCCAGAAAAAAGTCGATTGATCGCTCGTTTCCCTTTCGGCAAGAAACGAGAATAACGTTTTTGACAGTCTGAGCCCGGCCTTTTGGCCGGGCTTTTTCCGTTACCCCGCCGGCGGCGGGTCGGCGGGGCTCAAGGTTTCCTCCAGCAGGGTCACAAACCGGCGCAGCGCGGCGTCGCGGGTGCCGCTCCGCCAGGCCGCCCCGAAGGAGAGCGGCGCGCAGCCCTCGATGGGGATATACCGCAGACCGGGGCTGCGCAGCTGGGGAAAGTCCATCATCACCGCAAAGGCATACCCCGCCGCCACCATGGCCAGCAGCACCTCCTGGGTCTCGCAGAAGAGCACCTGATCCGGGCTGACGGCGGTGACGATCTGCCCCTGCAGGGCAAACAATGCCGCCGGGCAGGCGGGCGGACGGGCAGCCGCGACCCGGCCCCCTGCCTTGAGCTGGTCCATCGTCAGGCTCTCGCAGGCGGCCAGGGGGTGATCCGCCTGGCAGACACAGACCACCGGGCAGCGCACCAGTTCCCGGTATACGCTGCCCGGCGGGGCGGTGTCGGAAAAGGTGAACAGCATCTGCACCTCTCCCTCCGCCAGCAGGTTGTCCAGCGCGCTCATCGGCACCAGTCGCAGGATCGGCAGCACCTGGGGCGCCTGACGCCGCATGCGCTCCAGCGCCGGGCCGATCAGCATCAGATCCGCCGCGCTGCGGCAGCCGATGGCCAGCCGGGTCATCTGCCCCGCCTGGCTGCGCCGCACCTGCAGCCGGGCCGCCCCGCTCAGCTTGAGGATCTCCCCCGCGTACTGCAAAAACAGCTGCCCCTCCCGGGTCAGCCGCACGCTCTTGCTGGTGCGGCGGAACAGCGGCACCCCCAACTCATCCTCCAGCGTTTTGATCTGGTGGCTCACCGCCGGCTGGGTCAGGCGCAGACGCTCCGCCGCGCGGGAGAAGTTCAGAAAATCCGCCACCGCCATAAAACATTCCAGCTGTGTGGTGTTCACGCAGTTTCCCCCTTTTGTCTCATTTTCGTACAACGCAAAAGATCCATAAATATCTTTTATTGATGATAACAGATTTGAATTTCACATGCAACCGATCCTGTGCTATAAAAGTAAGGTATCGAACTGTTGGCTTTGCAACAAGGAGGGAACGGCATGGCACAGGACCAAGGGGCGCTGGTGATGGACAGCCGGCAGATCAACATACAGCTGGATCTGCTGGCAAACCGGCTTCTGGCCCCGGCGGACATCACGATGGTGCAGGCGCAGCTGCTGCTGTATATCCTGCGCCACTCCCGGGAGGGGGCGTCGGCCACCGTCATGCAGCGCATCTCCGGCCATTCCAAGGCCACCATTTCCAAGCTCGTTCAGCGGCTGCGGGAAAAAGGATACGTGGAGGCCCTGCCCTGCCGGCAGGATGACCGGCGCCGGCTGCTGTACGGCACCGACGAGGGCCGCCGGCTGGAAGGGTTTCTGACCCGGTCCATCCGCGCCGCCTACGACCGGCTCTTTCAGGATTTCTCGGACGAGGAACTGAACGAGCTGGACCGGCTGCAGAAAAAGATGCTGCGCAACCTGGCCGCTGGCGGCCGGGCGCGCGAGATAAAGGAGGCATACGGAAAGTGAGACATGTTTTGGGACAACTGGGGAAGTATCGGCGGGATACCTTCCTCTGTATCGGATTTACGGCATTGGAGGTTTTGATGGAGATCCTGATGCCCTTCATCACCGCCATCATCATCGACCGGGGGCTGGAGGCGGCCAACCTGTCGGTGATCTACCGGTTCGGCGCGCTGATGGTATTCATGGCGCTGCTGAGCCTGGTGTTCGGCGCGGGGGCGGGCAAGTTCGCCGCCGCCGCGTCCTCCGGGCTGGCGGCCAACCTGCGGGAGGCCATCTACGCCCAGATCCAGACCTTTTCCTTCTCCAACATTGACAAGTTCAGCGTGCCCGGCCTGGTCACCCGCATGACCACCGACATTACCAACGTGCAGAACGCCTTCATGATGCTGATCCGGGTGGCGGTGCGCGCGCCGCTGATGCTGGTGTTCAGCTACGCCATGTGCCTGCTGATCAGCCCGCCGGCCAGCCTGATGTTCCTGATCGCGGTGGTCTTTCTGGTGATCGTGCTGGGCAGCATCATGGCGGTCACCCTGAAGATCTTCAACCAGGTGTTCCAGAAGTACGACGACCTGAACGCCAGCGTGCAGGAGAACATCTCCGCCATCCGGGTGGTCAAGGCCTTCGTGCGGGAGGGCTACGAGAACGACAAGTTCTCCCGGGCCTCCGCCAACCTGTACCGGCTGTTCGTCAAGGCGGAGGGGCTGCTGGCCTTCAACAACCCGGCCATGATGCTGGCGGTCTACTTCTGCGTGATCAGCGCCTCCTGGCTGGGGGCCCAGTTCATCGTGGGCGGCACCATGACCACCGGCGATCTGACCAGCCTGTTCAGCTACATCATGTCCCTGCTCATGAGCCTGATGATGCTGTCGATGGTGGTGGTCATGATCAGCATGTCCATGGCCAGCATCCGCCGGATCAGCGAGGTGCTCTGCGAGGTGCCCGACCTGGCCGACCCGGAGCAGCCGGTGACCCAGGTGCCCGACGGCCGCATCGACTTTGACCATGTGAACTTCGCCTACAAGCACGGCAGCGACAAACAGGCGCTGAGCGACATCGACCTGCACATCCGCGCCGGCGAGACCATCGGGGTGATCGGCGGCACCGGTTCGGGCAAGAGCAGCCTGGTGAACCTGATCTGCCGGCTCTACGACGTGACCGACGGCAGCGTGAAGGTGGGCGGCATCGACGTGCGCCGCTACGACATGGAGGCGCTGCGCAACCAGGTGGCGGTGGTGCTACAGAAAAACACCCTGTTCACCGGCACCATTCTGGAGAATCTGCGCTGGGGCAACCCGAACGCCACCGAGGAGGAGTGCCGGGCCGCCTGCCAGGCCGCCTGCGCCGACGAGTTCATCGACCGCTTCCCCGACGGGTACAACACCCGCATCGAGCGGGGCGGCGCCAACGTGTCCGGCGGGCAGAAGCAGCGGCTGTGCATCGCCCGGGCGCTGCTGAAAAAGCCCAAGGTGTTGATCCTGGACGACTCCACCAGCGCGGTGGACACCGCCACCGACGCCCGCATCCGGGCGGCCTTTGCCGAGAAGATCCCCGGCACCACCACCATCATCATCGCCCAGCGTGTGTCCAGCGTGGAGCACGCCGACCGGATCCTGGTGCTGGACAACGGGCGGATCAACGCCTTTGACACCCACGACAACCTGCTCGCCAACAACGCCATCTACCGGGAGATCTACGAATCCCAGGTCAAGGGCGGCGGCGACTTTGACCAGCCCGCGTGAAAGGAGGGGCCGACTGTATGAATCAAACCAAACAACGTCTTGGCGGCGCCGGCGTGCTCAAGCGGGTGCTGCGGTACATGCTGCGCAACTACGCCCCGGCTTTCGCGCTGGTGGTGCTGTGCATCCTGATCTCCGCGGTGGCCACCGTGATCGCGGCCACCTTCCCCCAGACTCTGGTGGACGACTATATCACCCCCATGGTGCAAACCGGCAGCCGGGATTTCAGCGGCCTGGCCGCCAGCCTGGTGCAGCTGGCCTGCCTGATGGCGGTGGGCATCCTGGCGGCTTTCAGCTACAACCGGATCATGGTCTCGGTGAGCCAGGGCACCATGCGCCGGCTGCGGGACGATCTGTTCCACGGCATGGAGGCGCTGCCCATCCAGTATTTTGACACCCACGCCCACGGGGATATCATGTCGGTGTACACCAACGATGTGGACACCCTGCGCCAGCTGCTGAGCCAGAGCATCCCCCAGATCATCAACTCCAGCATCACCATGGTGGCCACCCTGGTGACCATGCTGCTGCTGAACCCGGTGCTGACCATCATCTCGGTGCTGACCGCGGTGGTCATGCTGCTGGTGACCAAGAACTTCTCCCGGCTGTCCGGCAAATACTATGTGCATCAGCAGCGGGATCTGGGCATTGTGGACGGTTTTATCGAGGAGATGCTGGACGGCCAGAAGGTGGTCAAGGTCTTCTGCCACGAGCAGGCCGCCATGGAGGACTTCCACAAGGTGAACGAGGCGCTGCGCCAGAGCGCCGACCTGGCCAACCGGTACGCCAACCTGCTGATGCCCATCAACGCCAACATCGGCTGGCTGAGTTATGCGCTGGTGGCCATTGTGGGCGCGATCCTGGGCCTGAACGGTCTGGCCGGGGTGACCCTGGGCACCGTGATCACCTTTGTGGGGCTGAACAAGAGCTTCACCCAGCCCATCACCCAGGTGAGCATGCAGATCAACTTCGTGGTCACCGCCGCGGCGGGCGCCGACCGGATCTTCGCGCTGACGGACGAAAAGCCCGAGACCGACGAGGGCTACGTGACCCTGGTGAACGCCAAGGAGACCGCGGACGGCCAGTTGGAGGAGAGCGCCGAGCGCACCAACGTGTGGGCCTGGAAACACCCCCATCACGACGGCACCCTGACCTACACCAGGCTGGAGGGCAGCGTGGTGCTGGACCATGTGGACTTCGGCTATGGCCCGAACAAACTGGTGCTGCACGACATCAGCCTGTGGGCCAAACCCGGCCAGAAGATCGCCTTCGTGGGGGCCACCGGCGCGGGCAAGACCACCATCACCAACCTGATCAACCGGTTCTACGACATCGCGGACGGCAAGATCCGGTACGACGGCATCAACATCAACAAGATCAAAAAGGCCGACCTGCGCCGATCCTTGGGCATCGTGCTGCAGGACACCCACCTGTTCACCGGCACCGTGCTGGAGAACATCCGCTACGGCAACCTGGACGCCACCGACGAGGAGTGCATGGCCGCCGCCAAGCTGGCCAACGCGGACGGCTTTATCCGCCGCCTGCCGGACGGGTACAACACCATGCTGACCGGCGACGGGGCGAACCTGTCCCAGGGGCAGCGGCAGCTGCTGGCCATCGCCCGGGCGGCGGTGGCCGACCCGCCGGCCCTGATCCTGGACGAGGCCACCAGTTCCATCGACACCCGCACCGAAAAGCTGGTGCAGGACGGCATGGACGCGCTGATGTACGGGCGCACCACCTTCGTGATCGCCCACCGGCTGTCCACCGTGCGCAACGCGGACTGCATCATGGTCATGGAACAGGGCCGCATCATCGAGCGGGGCACCCACGACGAACTGATCGCCAAGAAGGGCAAGTACTACCAGCTGTACACCGGCCATCCCGCCGAAAACGCGGGATGATCGGCACCCACGCAAAAACCAGGGCGCGCCTGCCGCACAGGCAGGCGCGCCCTGGTTTATCTTTTGTTTATTGTTCCGCCGCCAGGCGGCTCTCCAGCCGGGCCAGGGCGGCGGGGGTGTCCGCGTCCCACAGTTCCCAGGGCTGCCCGGCGGGCACCAGCCGCACCGCGGCCCCGCTGCCGGGCACCCCCGCCATCCCGCCCACATCCCCGGTGAGGGCGGCCAGCCGGGGGAACAGCGAGGCCGGGAACACCACCGGGCTGCCCGGCTTGCCCTGCCAGGCCAGGCGGGCCACCGCCTGCGGAAAGCGCCAGAAGCTCTCCACCAGGGCCGCCGCGCTCGCCTGCCGGCAGAGGGGCTGGTCCCCCGGCCAAAACAGGCAGCCGTCCAGATCGGCCATGGCCGCCAGCCCCCGCCGCACCGATTCGCTCTGGGGCCCGCCCGGATAGACCAGGCAGGGAACTCCGCTGCGCTCGCAGAGGGCGGCCACCTCCGGTGCGCTGACCACCGCCGTCACCCGGGCCAGCCGGTCCCGGGGCAGGGCGGCCAGGGTACGGGCCAGCAGCGGCACGCCGCCCAGCTCCGCCAGCAGCTTGTTGCCGCCGAACCGCTCCCCTTTTCCCGCCGCCAGCACCACCGCCCCCACCCGGGGCGGGGTCAGTTCGTCCAGGTCCACCAGCAGGCAGTCCGGCCGCCGGCGCAGTTCGGCCAGCAGCGGGGTGTCGGCCTTGCGCAGCACCGCCAGCACCCGCTTTTTGTCGAACAGTTCCCGCAGCCGGGCCTGATACACGCCGCTGGCCTGTTCCAGATAGCCCACCTCGTCCACCACCGCCCAGTCGCCGGGGGCCGCGGCCGCCGCGGCCAGCAGGGCGGCGGCCTGTTCCAGCGCCGGCAGGTCCGGGGCCATCCGCTCCCCCGCCCGGCGGCCCAGGATCACCCGGCCCGGGCCGGTGCGCGCCTCCAGCAGCACATGATGGGGCTGCCCGGCCTCGTCCCGGCAAAGGCGGCTGCGCACGCCGGGCAGCGCCCGGTGTTCCAGCAGGGCTTCACACAGGCTGGTCTTGCCCGCCCCCTTGCTGCCGGTCAGCAGCAGGCTGCGTTTGCCCGAAGTCGGAAAAATATCTCTGATACAGCTCATCCGCCAGGCGGTCACAGGCTGTTCGGCAGGCTTCATACCGCTCCATCCACTCCTTTGCCTGGGGGGTCAGGCAGCTGCCGCCGCCGCCCTTGCCCCCGATACTGCGCCGGGTCAACGGGAATCCCAGCTCGCTCTCCGCCCGGCGCACCAGGGTCAGCGCCTTGGTATAGGCCATCCCCATCTCCGCCGCCGCGGCCCGCAGGCTGCCCAGCCGTTCCACCCCGGCCAGCAGCCGATAGGGCCCCTCTCCGAAAAATCGCTGGCCTGCCCCGTCGCAGACCCGCAGTCCCAACGTTACCTTCATGGCTCCTCCCCGTCGATCATCAGCCAGCTGCCCCGGTGGCGCACCAGTTCCACCGGGCCGAACGCCGCCCGCAGCGCGTCGGCCAGCGTTTGTTCCGCCGCCTCGGCGGGGCAGAGATCCGCCAGCAGCCGCCCCTGCCCCAGCACCAGCAGCCGGTGGGCGTGGCGCAGAGAGAAATTCACGTCGTGGCTGCTCAGCAGCACCGACGCGCCCGCCGCCGCGTCCGCCTGCAGCGCCGCCAACAGCACCCGGCGATGGCGGCAGTCCAGCGGGGCGTCCGGCTCGTCCAGCACCAGCAGCCGGTGGGGCTGCACCAGGGTGCGGGCCAGCAGCACCAGCTGGCGCTGCCCCTCGCTGAGCTGCCGCATATCGGTGTGGGCAAAGGCCCCGGCCTCCAGCCGCTCCAGCATGGCCTGCGCCTGCCGGGTGTGGGCCGCGCCGGGCTGTTCCAGCAGCCCCAGCACCGGGCTGAAGCCCAGCAGCGCCATCTCCAGGCCGGTGAGGGCCAACTCGCCCCCCGCCCGCTGGGGCAGATAGGCGATGCGCCGGGCCCGCTCCCGGGTGCTCAGGCCCCCGATGGATTCTCCGTCCAATTCGCAGACGCCCCCCGCCTCCAGCAGGCCGCAGACCGCCCGCAGCAGGGTGCTTTTGCCCGCGCCGTTGGCCCCCAGCACGGCGGTGATCTGCCCGGGGCGGGCGGTACAGTTCACCCCGGCCAGCACCGTGCGGCCCGGATAGCCGGCGCGCAGATCCTTTACCAGCAAACCGTTATCCATGGGCGGCCTCCTTGCGGCAGAGCAGCCAGAACAAAAACGGCGCGCCCAGCAGCGAGGTGACCACGCTGACCGGCACCTCGGAGGCGGCCAGGCTGCGGGCCAGCACGTCGGCGGCCAGCAGCAGCCCCGCGCCGGTGAGGCCGGAGAGCAGCAGCCCTGCCCGGCCACCCCGCCGCAGCAGCGCGGCGATGTGGGGGGCCAGCAGCCCCACAAAGGCGATCAGGCCGGTGACGCTGACCACCGCGCCGGTGATCAGGGTGGCCAGGGCCAAAGCGGCCCGGCGCATGCCGGTGACCGGCACCCCCAGCATTCGGGCCTCATCGTCCGGCAGGCCCAGCAGCAGCACCGGGCGGCGCAGCAGCGCCAGCCCGGCCAGCCCCGCCGCCACCCAGGGCAGCGCCCCGGCCAGCTTGTCCGGGGTCATGTCCGCCAGGCTGCCCATGGTCCAGAACTCAATGGCGGCCAGCTCCTTTTCCGGGTCGGCGGCCAGTTTCAGCAGCATCAGCACCGCCTGGGCCAGGGCGTTCACCGCGATGCCCGCCAGCACGATGCTCAAAATGTCCCGCCGGCGGGACAGGCCCGCCCCCGCCAGGGCAGCCCCCACCGCCAGCAGCCCGCCGCCGAAGGCCAGCAGGGCGGTGAGCGCTCCGCCGCAGCCCAGCAGGATGGCCGCCGCCGCCCCCACCGACGCGCCGGAGGCCACCCCGATCACATCCGGGGCGGCCAGGGGGTTATGCAGCACCGTCTGGTAGACGCTGCCCGCGGCCCCCAGCCCGAAGCCCGCCGCCAGCCCCATGCAGGCCCGGGGCAGCCGCAGGGTGAGAAAGACCCGCCGGTCCATGCTGGCCGGGTCGGCCAGAGCGGCCCAGTCGATGGGGTACCGGCCCACCAGCAGGGATGCGGCAAAGGCCCCGCCGGTGAACAGCAGGGCCAGAACCGTCAGGCGGCGGGCGACCTTCGCGCCGTCCACCGCTCAGGCCGCCAGCAGGGAGATGTCGATCTCCACGCCGTAGAACTTTTCATAGAAATCAAAGGCGTCAACGGCCAGCACGTCAAAATCGTACAGGTCCGGGTGCAGCACATTGGCCATCCAGAGGCTGCCGATCATGGCGCTGGGCACCGGCGAATCCCAGGACTCAAAGGCGCTGGGCATGGCAAAGACCTTGCCCTCCTGCACGGCGGTCAGGTCGGCCAGCTGGGGGTCGGCCAGCAGGTCCTCCTTGGTGTAGTCCGCGCCGGGCACGATCACGATCACGTCCGGGTCCCAGGCCAGCAGCTGCTCGTAGGAGATGTCCGCCCAGTAGGTGTCGGTGATCTCGGCGGCCGCGTTCACGCCGCCGCCCAGCTGGATCAGGGTGTCCTGGTACATGGCCGGTCCGGCGGTGCTCAGATAGCTGCTGTTGCCCGCCAGGTAAACCACCGGCTTGTCCGCGCCGGCCAGGGTCTGGGTCAGAAAGTACTCGGTCTGCTGGTTATAGGCCACCAGTTCCGCGGCCCGGTCGGTGCAGCCGGTGGCCTGGCCCAGCAGGGTCAGGGTCTGTTCCAGTTCCGGCAGGCTCTCCGGGTTGACCACCAGGGCCGGGATGCCCAGCTGATCCAGCGCGTCGGCGGTGTCCTTCAGCTTCAGCGGCAGGATGACCAGATCCGGGTCCAGGGCGGCGCAGCCCTCCAGATCGAACTCCTTGGCGGTGCCCACGCTGGGCAGTTCCAGCAGTTCCGGGGCGGCCAGGGCGTAGATGGGCCGGGTGTCGGCCTTGGCCTCGATGCCCACCAGCCGGTCCTCACAGCCCAGGGCGATGCACATGGAGGTGGTGATGTAGTAGCCGCTGACCAGGGTCGCGGGCTGGGTCTCCAGGGTGACGGTGCGGCCGGCCGCGTCGGTCAGGGTGACCGGGAAAGCCCCGGCCTCGGACGCGGGGGCGGACTGGCTGGCCGGTTCGCTCACCGGCGCGGCGGACGAACTGCCCGGCGCGGGCGAGCTTCCACCGGCGGCACACCCCGCCAGAGAGACCAGCAGCGCGGCGCTCAACAGGGCCGCCGCCAGGCGACGATACAGTTTCATGGTGGTTCCTCCTCAGTTTTCCTCGTTGTAGTTCGCAAAACACAACGATGATACCACGTTACCCGCCGTCTGTCAAGAAACGCCCGGCCTTCGGGCAGGGAAGGCCGGGCGCGGGGTTCACAGGTCCTGAATGTTCATCTTGTCCAGCTGCTTTTTGCTGCTGCGGCCCTTGCGGCAGAGCAGGAAGATCAGCAGCAGGATCACGGTGGGCACGTTGCAGAGCAGGAAGGTCAGGGCCATGGTCACGGCGCTTTCCAGCAGCGAACCCACCGCCGCCACGTTCATCGCCATAAAGACCGCGTACCCCAGGCAGAGCGCCGGCAGCACCAGCCCGGGCCAGACCGGTTTGAGCAGGCAGAGGGCCACCTGCAGCCCCAGCAGCACCAGCGCCCCGATCAGCAGGATCAGGAGTGTAAAGGTGATCGACATGGTTATTCCTCCTTTTTGCGCTTCTTGTATTCCTCGATCAGCACCCGGGCGGCGGCCACATCCAGCTTGTCGTTGATGGCCAGCCGCTTGATCAGGGCGATGTAATCGTCGTTCTCCACATCCTCGCTGATGCGGATCTTCTGGATCAGCTTGTCCAGCCGCAGCCGCACGGTGGGATAGGTGACCCCGTACTGGGCCGCGATCTGTTTCAGCGACCCGGACGCCAGCAGAAAATTCCGGATAAAGGCCACATCCTCCGGGTCCAGGTTGACCATCCACTCCGGCACCAGGTCGATGCTCACACATTCGCCCCCTCTCTTGAATTTATTTCAATATATCATTGAACAATATTAAAGTCAATAGTAAATTTCTATTTTAACAAAAAACAGCAGGCCGGAATTTTCCGACCTGCTAAAAAATGGGCAGTTGTTTTATTCGTGCAGTTCCAGGGGCAGACCGTCCGGGTCCCGGAAGAAGGTGAACCGCTTCTGGGAATAGGAGTCCCGCCGGATGGGTTCGGTGGCGATGCCCTTTTCGTTGAGGGCCGCGGCCTCCCGCTCCACATCCTCCACCCGGAAGGCCAGATGCCGCAGCCCCAGCGCCTCCGGATGATCGGGCCGGGGCGGGGCGTCGGGGGCGCTGAAGATCTCCAACTCCACCCCGTCCAGGGCCAGATCCAGTTTCCAGTCGTTTTTCTCCGGGCGGAAGTTCTCCCGCAGCACCGCAAAGCCCAGCAGATCCACATAGAAATGCCGGCTGGCCTGGTAGTCGCTGACCAGAATGGCCACATGGTGCACCGCGTGCAGCGCCATCTTGCTCTCCCCTTTCCGCTTTTCTCAGCGCAGAAGGACCTTGCCCTCCTGGGCGTCCACCGTCACTTCGGCGCCCAGGGTTCCCTCCAGCAGCCGCTCGGCCAGCGGATCCTCCACCTGGCGGCGGATGGTGCGCCGCAGATCCCGGGCGCCGTACTTGCCGCCGGCGGCGGCCTCCACCAGGGCGGCCAGGGCGGCGGGGGTGTAGGAGAAGGCCACGCCCTTGTTCTCCAAAGCGGGTTTGTACTCGTCCAGCATCAGGGCGGCGATCTTCTGCAGGGTCTCGCCCTCCAGCGGGCGGAAGACCACCACCTCGTCCACACGGCCCAGGAACTCCGGCCGGAGGAACTCACCCAGGGCCTTGAGGGTCTTGCTCTCGCTCATCTGGGCGGCGGTCTTGTTGAAGCCGGTCTCCCCCACCCGGTCGGTGCTGCCGGCGTTGCTGGTCATGCAGATCACCGTGTTTTCAAAACTCACGGTGCGGCCCTGGGCATCGTTGATGCGGCCCTCGTCCAGGATCTGCAGCAGAATATTCATCACGTCCGGGTGGGCCTTCTCGATCTCGTCGAAGAGCACCACGCTGTAGGGGCGGCGGCGCACCTTCTCGGTCAGCTGGCCGGCCTCGTCGTAGCCCACATAGCCCGGGGGCGAACCGATCAGCCGGCTCACCGCGTGCTTTTCCATAAACTCGCTCATGTCCAGCCGGATCAGCGGGTCCGGGGTATCGAACAGCTGCTCCGCCAGCTGCTTGACCAGTTCGGTCTTGCCCACGCCGGTGGGGCCCACGAAGATGAAGCTGGCCGGCCGGTGGCGGCCCGCCAGGTCCGCCCGGGCGCGCTTGATGGCCCGGGCCACCCGCTCCACCGCGTCGTCCTGGCCGATGATCCGGGCCTTGAGGGCGCTCTCCAGCCCCAGCAGCTTGGTGTACTCGCTCTCCCGGATCTTGACCGCCGGGATACCGGTCCACAGCTCTATGACCTTGGCCACGTCGTCCATGGTCACCGGGATATCCTTGGCGGCCTGCTCCAGAGCGGGCTGCCGCTCCTCCAGGCGGGCCAGTTCGGATTTCACGTTGGCCATCTGCTCATAGTCCAGCGGCTGGTCGGCGGGGGTGCTCTCCAGCTGGGCTTCCTGGGCCTTGAGCGCCTCCAGCTTTTTGCTGTTTTCCAGCCACTCGGTGATCTCCGGATGGCGCAGGCTGCAGCAGGCGCAGGCCTCGTCCAGCAGGTCGATGGCCTTGTCGGGCAAAAAGCGGTCGGTGATATACCGCTCGCTCAAACGGACGGTGGCTGCCAGCACGTCGTTGGGCACCTGCACATGGTGGTAGTTCTCGTAGTACTGGCGGATGCCCTGCATCACGGCGATGGCGTCCGCGATGCTGGGCTCCTCCACCTTGACCGGCTGGAACCGGCGTTCCAGGGCCTGGTCCTTTTCGATATACTTGCGGTACTCGGCAAAGGTGGTGGCGCCGATCACCTGCACCTGGCCCCGGGACAAAGCGGGTTTCAGGATATTGCCCGCGTTCATGGCGCCCTCGGAATCGCCCGCGCCGGTGATGTTGTGGATCTCGTCGATGAACAGGATGATATTGCCCGCGGCGGTGACCTCGCTGAGCAGCCCCTTGACCCGCTGCTCGAACTGGCCGCGGAACTGGGTGCCGGCCACCAGGGCGGTCAGGTCCAGCAGATAGATCTCCTTGCCCTTCAGCTGGCTGGGCACCTGGCCCCGGGCGATGCGCTGGGCAATGCCCTCCGCGATGGCGGTCTTGCCCACGCCGGCCTCACCGATCAGGCAGGGATTGTTCTTCTGGCGGCGGCAGAGGATCTGGATGGTGCGGTAGATCTCCCGGTCCCGGCCGATGATGTCGTCCAGCTTGCCGGCGGCGGCCTTGGCGGTCAGATTCTCGCAGTAGGTATCCAGGAACTTGCGCCGGGGCGCGCCTTTTTTGGCCTCCTTTTTCTCCTTGCCGCGGCTGCCGATCCCGAAGGGGAAGGTGGCGCTGCCCCCCGCGGAGAACCCGTCCGGCGCGTCCGCGTCGGCCTCGTCGGCGTTCGATTGGCCCATCAGGTTGGCCAGACCGCTCACGCCGTTCTCCCCGGCCTCTTCCATAAAACTGGCCATCCGTTCTTCCATGCCTTCCAGATCCTTATCCGAAACGCCGAACTGCTTCATCAAATCCTCCACCGGCTTGATGCCCAGTTCTTTGGCGCAGGTCAGGCAGTAGCCTTCCTGCTTGGTCTGGCCCGCCTCGATTCGTTGCACGAACACGATGGCCGGGCGTTTTTTGCAGCGTACACACATCATAGGAACAACACCTCACTTGGGATACGGGGCACACCCCCGCAGGATCGCGCGGCGCGCGGCGTTACAAAAAGGGATTGAAGCTGCTGAACAGCGAAAAAGCCAGACTGTCCTGCAGCACGGTCTGGTTCAGCCAGGACAGGTTGTTGCCGGTGATGACCACCACGGCCCATACGCCGCAGACCACCAGGAACACGTCCATCACGCCGGCCAGCAGCCCCATGAAGAAACCCAGCAGCCGGTTGACCCCGCCCACCAGCGGCACCCGGTTCAGGTTGGTGAAGACCGCGGCCAAAAAGCTGACCAGCAGCTTGCAGATGGCAAAGCAGACAAAGAACACCACCACCGTGATCAGCGGGGTGACCAGCGGCTGGATCAGCTCGGTGGCCAGGCTGTGGGCCAGGTCGGGCGCGCCGCTGTTCATCAGTTCGGTGGCGCTTTCCACCAGGCTGTTCTCCATGGCGTCGGGCAGAAAGCCCGCGTATTTGTCCACCAGGGCGGCCAGGTCCACCGTGCCCTGCTGGGTGAGGGTGGCCTGGATCTGGCTGGTCAGCCCGCCCTCAAAGAAGGTGGCAAATATCCAGGTTGCCACCTGGGGCGACAGGATCGCGGCCCCGATCAGCCCCAGAAGATTGCCCAGGAACTGGATCAAACCGGCCACAAATCCCTGCTGCATATACCGCAGGGTGACCGCCACCAGCACCACCAGCATCAGGATGTCGAAAATGTTTGCGATTGTCATGAAATACCTCGGTTTTCGTGAATCACGCGGATTCGGGATCGGCCTCGTTCCCTTCGGAGAGGAGTTCGGCCTTTTCGGCGGTACACAGCAGGAACTTGCCGCCCCGGACCAGCATCGCCTGCGGCGCGGTGGAGGCGGTGTACTCCCAGTTCAGGTTGCCGGAATAGTCGTAGCTGTAGACGCTGCCGCTGTCCATACAATATGCGGCGGTCCGCCCGCACACCACCTGCTGGGCCCCGTAAAGGGTAAAATCGGCCAGCGCGGTGAGGGAATCGTTCAGGATCATCAGCCGGTGGTTCTCGTCCACCGTGCCCTCCCGCAGCAGCAGCGCCGTGGTGCGCCCGCAGACCGAAACGTCCGCGGGTTCCTCGCCGGGGGCGTAGTCCAGCCGGGCCAGTTCCTCCCCCTTGGCGGAGAGGACGGCGGAAAAGCCGTCGAACACCGCCAGCAGGCGGCTGTTGTCCAGCCATTCCAGCGCCAGCAGCAGGCTGCCGGTGGCCTCGTAGGTGGCGGTGACATAGTCGCTGCCGGTGTCCAGCAGATGCACCTGGCTGACCAGCCGGCCATCCTGGGTGCGGATCGCCCCCACCGCCAGCTGCCGGTTGTCCGGCGCGAAGGCCAACGCCAGCGGGTCGCCCTCGCTCTCGGTCATCTGCCAGCCGTAGATCTGCCGGAACCGGGCGTCGTAGACCAGCAGTTCCGCGGTGCCCCGGGTGGAGGTGGTCAGCACCGCCAGGCTGTCGTTGCTGCTCATCTCGCACAGCAGGATGCTGCCGGTCAGGCTGGTGGTGTACAAGGTCTGGCTGCGGCTTTCCACCCGCAGTTCGTAGCCGCCCCGGCTGTACAGGCACAGGTGATTGCCCCCCGCCGCCAGGCCGGGCCGCGCGTAGCTGTGCTGGATGCTGCGCAGCTGGCGGCCGGAGTCGGAATACACCTGCAGATCCTGGGTGCCCAGCAGCGCAAAGCCCCCGTTCACCGGCTGGACCGACACCGTCTGCCGCATGCCGGTGTGCACCGGAAAGCCCGGCCCCGGCTGCAGCCAGATCTGGATCGAGTCCAGCACGTCGCCCAGGCCCACCATGGCCGAGCCGTACACCCCGGCCACGCCGGCCAGGATCAGGGCCACCACCAGCATGGCGGCGGCCACGGTCAGCTGATGGCGGCGCTTGCGGCGGCGGCGTATCTCCGACAAGCGGGATACCCGCCCCGCCGGGCGGGGGGATTGCTGCTGGTCCATGGAAAGCCTCCTTTCGAGCGAGATTCAGTCGCCGTAGTCCACCGCCTGCAAAAACAGGCCCTTGGCCGGCAGGGTGGGCCCGGCGGCTTTGCGGTCCCGCCCGGCCAGGATCGCGTCCACGGCCTCGGGCGGGATGCGGTTCAGCCCCGCCTGTACCAGGGTGCCGGCCAGGATCCGCACCATATTGTAGAGATAGCCGTCCGCCGTGACGGTGACGGTGACGAGCGCCCCCTCCCGCCGCACCCGGCAGTCGGTAACGGTGCGCACGGTGTCGCCCCGGGCGGCCACATCGCTGCCGGCGGCGCAGAAGGCCAGAAAATCGTGGGTGCCCACCAGCCGGGCGGCGGCGGCCTGCATGGCCGCCTCATCCAGCGGGGCGTTGACCCGATGGTAGTAGGGCTCGTCGAAGGGCCGGTCAATGGGGCTGTTCCAGATGCGGTAGCAGTAGGTCTTGCCGTGGGCCGCGTACCGGGCGTGGAAGTCCTCCGGCACCGGGTCGGCCGCCAGCACCCGCACATCCCGGGGCAGGTGGGCGTTGAGGGCCAGGGGCAGCTTTTTCAGCGGCACCGCGCAGTCGGCGTGAAAATTCAGGCAGAAGGCCAGCGCGTGCACCCCCGCGTCGGTGCGGCTGCACCCCTTGACCGGGGGCCGGGCGCCCAGCACCGCCTCCAGAGCGTTCTGGACGGTCTCGCAGACCGACACGCCGTTGTTCTGCACCTGGAACCCGCAGTAGGCGGTGCCGTCAAAACAGAGGGTGAGGCGGATGTTCATACGCTTCACCACCCCGGCATGAGAAAGCGGGTGCAGAAGATCAGCCCGAAGCAGACCAGGCAGAAGCCCAGCGCCAGCCAGTCATGCCCGGCAAACCGCAGCACCTTCAGACGGGTGCGGCCCTCGCCGCCCCGGTAGCAGCGGCACTCCATGGCCATGGCCAGCTCGTCCGCCCGGCGGAAGGCCGAGATGAACAGCGGGATCAGCACCGGGATCAGGGCGGTGACCCGCTGCTTCAGATTGCCGGAGTCGATCTGGGCGCCGCGGGCTTTCTGGGCGTTCATGATCTTGTCGGTCTCCTCGATGAGCAGCGGGATGAACCGCAGGGCAATTGTCATCATCATGGCCAGTTCATGCACCGGCAGCCCCAGCTTGGCGAAGGGCCCCAGCAGCCGCTCGATGGCGTCGGTGAGGACGATGGGGCTGGTGGTGTAGGTGAGCAGGCTGGTGCCCGCGATCAGCGCCATGACCCGCACCGCGATCTGGATGGCGTAGACCACGCCCTCCTTGTAGATGCGGATGAACCAGAACTGGAACAGGGGCTGGCCGTCCCCCACGATGAAGAGCAGGTTGAGCACGCCGGTGAATACCACGATGGGGAAGATGGGTTTCAGGCTTTTCAGGATCAGCTTCAGAGGGATCTGGCTGATCCGGTACAGCACCCCCAGCAGCAGCACGCTCAGGGTCAGGCCCAGAGGGTTGCTGCTGGTGAAGAGCAGCACGATATACCCCAGCACCAGCACCAGCTTGAGCCGGGGATCGGTGCGGTGCACGATGGAATTTCCGGGGAAATGCTGGCCGATGGTGATGTCACGCAGCATTTACAGCACCCCCTTTTCCCGGGCCCGTTCCAGGATCTTGTTCACCGCGTAGGGCATGGTGTACACGTCGGTGTCGATCTCCAGGCCCAGCTGGCGCAGCCGCAAAAAGATCTGGGTGATCTGGGGCACGCTGAGCCCCAGTTCCAGCAGGCGGGGCGCCTGGGCGAACACGTGGGCGGTGGTGTCGAACATGGCCACCTTGCGCTGGTCCATGACCAGCACCCGGTCGGCGTATTTGGCGATATCCTCCATGGAATGGCTCACCAGCACCACGGTGGTGCCGGTCTCCTTGTGGAATTGCTTGATCTGGGACAGGATGGTATCCCGCCCCTCCGGGTCCAGGCCGGCGGCGGGCTCGTCCAGCACCAGGATGCGGGGCTGCATGGCCAGCACCCCGGCGATGGCCACCCGGCGCTTCTGGCCGCCGCTGAGTTCAAAGGGGCTGCGGCCCATGAATTCGTCGGGCAGGCCGCAGAACCGGGCGGCCATCTGCACCCGGCGGGCGATCTCGGCCTCGTCCAGCCCCATGTTGCGGGGGCCGAAGGCAATGTCCTTGGCCACCGTCTCCTCAAACAGCTGGTATTCCGGGTACTGGAACACCAGCCCCACCAGAAAGCGGAATTCCCGGATCTTGCCCGGTTCCGCCCAGATATCCCGGCCGTCCACATATACCTTGCCCGATGTGGGCTTGAGTATGCCGTTGAAATGGGTGATGAGGGTGCTCTTGCCCGAGCCGGTGGAGCCGATGACCCCCACAAACTCCCCTTCCTCGATCTCGATGTTGATGTCGTCCAGCGCTGTGGTGGCGTCCGGCATGCCCTGGCCGTAGATATGGGTCAGGTGTTCGGTCTTGATGATCGCAGCCAATTTCTCACGTCCTTACCGGCGGTGTGCGCCCGTTTTCGCGGGTCGCGCCCGCCCTTGTTTGCTGTGTGTTTCACTTCAGAAGTTCGTACAGGGCCCGGGCACATTCCTCGGTGTCGATGATGCCCTCGGGCAGGGGCAGGCCGGCTTTCACCAGTTCGTCCCGCAGCTCGGCGGCCTGGGGCACGTCCAGCCGCAGGCTGCGCACCTTCTCGGTCTGGCTGAACACCTCTTTCGGCGTTCCCTCCAAAACCACCTTGCCCTGGCTCATCACCAGCACCCGGTCGGCCTGGGCGGCCTCCTCCATATAGTGGGTGATGGCCACCACCGTGATGCCGAAATCCCGGTTCAGATGGCGGATGGTCGCCATGACCTTCTCCCGGCCCCGGGGGTCCAGCATGGCGGTGGCCTCGTCCAGCACCAGGCAGTCCGGCCGCATGGCGATCACCCCGGCGATGGCCACCCGCTGCTTCTGGCCGCCGCTCAGCTTGTGGGGGGCCTTGTGGCGGTGTTTGAAGATGCCGGCCATCTCCATGGCCTCGTCGATGCGGGCGCGGATCTCGGCGGGGGGCACGCCCAGGTTTTCCAGGGCGAAGGCCACGTCCTCCTCCACCACGGTGGCCACGATCTGGTTGTCCGGATTCTGGAACACCATGCCCACCTTCTGGCGGATATCATAGAGTTTGTCCTCGTCGGCGGTATTCATGCCCTCCACCGTCACGGTGCCCGACTCGGGCAGCAGGATGGCGTTGAAGTGCTTGGCCAAAGTGCTCTTGCCGCAGCCGTTGGCCCCCAGCACCGCCACGAACTCCCCCCGGCGCACGGCCAGGGACGCGCCGTCCACCGCGTACACCGGGCTTTCCGGGTCGTAGCGGAAGCGCACCTGCTGCGCCTGGATCATCTCGTCCTTCATTTCCTCGCCCCCTGTTACGCTTCTTCCCACACGGCGGTGGCCCCGCAGGGCACCACCCCGCCGGTGGCGCTCACCGGCAGGCCGATCTCGTCGCACCAGGTGCGCCCGCCGTGCACCGGCACAAGGCCGGTCTTCAAAATATACTCCATCACCGCCGGCGACAGGCCGGTGGTGTAGCTGTTGACCGCCACAAAGAGCGGATTTTGGGACAGCACCCCCTCGCAGAGGGTCATGAGATCGTAGATGTTGTCCTCCAGTTTCCACACCTCGCCCCCGGGGCCCCGGCCGTAGCTGGGCGGGTCCATGATGATGGCGTCGTAGAAGGAGCCCCGGCGGATCTCCCGGGCCACGAACTTGGCGCAGTCGTCCACGATCCAGCGGATGGGCCGGTCGGTCAGGCCGCTGGCGGCGGCGTTCTCCCGGGCCCAGGCCACGATGCCCTTGGAGGCGTCCACGTGGCAGACGCTGGCCCCGGCGGCGGCACAGGCCAGGGTGGCCCCGCCGGTGTAGCCGAACAGGTTCAGCACCCGCACCGGCCGGCCGGCGGCGGCGATCTTTTTCTGGTACCATTCCCAGTTGACCGCCTGCTCCGGGAACACGCCGGTGTGCTTGAAGCCGGTGGGGCTGACCACCAGGGTCAGCTCGCCCCAGCGGATGGTCCACTTCTCCGGCAGGCGGCGGCGCATCTCCCAGCGCCCGCCCCCCTGGGCCGAGCGGTGGTACACCCCGTCGGCCTGCTGCCAGCGGGGGTCGGCGGGCTGGCGCTTCCAGACCACCTGGGGGTCCGGGCGCACCAGCACCGCCTTGTCCCACCGTTCCAGCCGGTTGCCGGCGGTGGCGTCGATCAGTTCATAGTCCTTCCAGTTCTGCGCAGGGCGCATGGGACAGCTCTCCTTACTTGTTCAGGATGCGCCGGACGATCATATCCTCGATGCGCCGGGCGCTGGCTTCGATGGCGACCGGGTCTTTGCCCTCCACCATGATGCGGATCTTGGGTTCGGTGCCGGACACCCGCACCAGCACGCGGCCCATCCCCATCAGGTTCTGCTGCTGGCTCTCGATGAAACCGGCGATGTATTCGTCCTCTTTGTAGGCGGCCTTCTGGGCGGCGTTGGCCACCACGTTGACCATCACCTGGGGGAACTTCTCGTACACCCCGTTCAGCTGGCTCATGGCGCAGCCCCGGGCGGCCAGCAGCCGCAGCAGCATGCCGGCGGTCAGTTCCCCGTCGCCGGTGGTGGAGTGGCGCAGCAGGATCACGTGGCCGCTCTGTTCGCCGCCGATCACGTAGCCCCTGGCCCGCATCTCCTCCAGCACATACCGGTCGCCCACGGCGGTGCGGGCGGTGTGGATGCCCTGGCTCTCCATGTACTGCATGAAGCCCAGGTTGCTCATGACGGTGACCACGGCGGTGTCCTCGGCCAGCAGGCCCTGTTCCTTCAGGTCCAGGCTCAGCAGGGCGATGATCTTGTCGCCGTCGATCTCGGCGCCCTTCTCGTCCACCGCCAGGCAGCGGTCCGCGTCCCCGTCAAAGGCGATGCCGCAGTCGTAGCCGCCCTCCACCACGAATTTGGCCAGTTTGTCCAGATGGGTGGAGCCGCAGTTCAGGTTGATGTTGCAGCCGTCCGGCTCGGCGCCGATGAAGGTGCAGTCGGCCCCCAGGCGGGGGAACAGGGCCTGGGCGGTGGCGCTGGCCGCGCCGTTGGCGCAGTCCACCGCCACCCGCAGCCCGGACAGGTCCGCGTCGATGGCCTTGGCCAGATAGTCCACATAGTCCTCCAGCGCGCCGTCCCGCCGGGTCACCCGGCCCACCTCCGCGCCGGTGCAGAGGGTCAGCCCCTTGCAGTTGTCCAGCACATGGGCCTCGATCTCGTTCTCCACCTCGTCGGGCAGCTTGTAGCCGTCGGAGGAGAAGATCTTGATGCCGTTGAACTCCACCGGGTTGTGGCTGGCGCTGATCACAACGCCCGCGTCCGCCCCGTACAGCCGCACCAGATAGGCCACGGCGGGGGTGGGGATGACCCCCAGCAGTTCCACGTCCGCCCCCACGCTGCACAGGCCGGCGGCCAGGGCGTTCTCCAGCATGTCGCCGGAGATGCGGGTGTCCTTGCCGATCAGGATGCGGGGCCGGTGGCTCAGGTGGGCGGTGAGCACCGCCGCCGCGCCGCGGCCGATGTTGAGAGCCAGTTCACAGCTCAGGTCCTCGCCCGCAACCCCGCGGACGCCGTCGGTGCCAAACAATTTTCCCATAGTCGTTTCCTCACTTTCTTGTGCGGAACGCCCGGCCCCAGGCCGATACGCCCCATTATACATTCAAAATATGAACGTTTCGTGTTTTTTATGGCGACACACGCAAACCGTTCCCCAAGGGGTGAGGCGCCGCTTTTTCGGGCTCTGCGGGCGAACCGTTCCCTCTTCCTCTGGCGCCTGTTTTCATCGGACAGGCAAACCGGTCAATACAGGCTCTGCTGGCCCGAATCCCGGATGGGATCGGGCTTTTCCGGGGCCTTGAGCCCCAGGTGTTCGTAGGCCAGCCGGGTGACGCACCGGCCCCGGGGGGTGCGGGTGAGGAAGCCCATCTGCATCAGATAGGGCTCGCACACGTCCTCCAGGGTCACGGCCTCCTCCCCCAGCGCGGCGGCCAGGGTGTCCAGCCCCACCGGGCCGCCCCCGTACAGTTCGATCACCGCCCGCAGCAGGTTGCGGTCCAGTTCGTCCAGGCCCAGCTTGTCGATGGCCATGCGGCGCAGCGCCAGCCGGGCGGTCTCCCCGTCGATGGTGCCGTCCCCCAGCACCACCGCGAAGTCCCGCACCCGCTTGAGCAGCCGGTTGGCCACCCGGGGGGTGCCCCGGCTGCACCGGGCCAGCTCCAGCGCGCCCTCCTCGGTGCAGGGCTGTTCCAGGATGCCCGCCGACCGGCGGATGATCCGGGCCAGTTCCTCCGGGCTGTAGAGTTCCAGCTTGAGCAGCACCCCGAACCGGTCCCGCAGCGGGCCGGTGAGCTGCCCGGCCCGGGTGGTGGCCCCGATCAGGGTGAAGCGGGGCAGGTTGATCCGGATGCTCTGGGCGCTGGGGCCCTTGCCGATCATGATGTCCAGCGCGTAGTCCTCCAGAGCCGGGTAGAGCACCTCCTCCACCTGGCGGGAGAGCCGGTGGATCTCGTCGATGAAGAGCACGTCGCCCTCCTGCAGATTGGTCAGCAGAGCGGCCAGATCGCCGGGCTTTTCGATGGCGGGGCCGCTGGTGATCCGGATCTGCACCCCCATCTCCTGGGCCACGATGCCGGCCAGGGTGGTCTTGCCCAGGCCCGGCGGGCCGTAGAGCAGGATGTGGTCCATGGGCTCGCCCCGGCGCTGGGCCGCGGTCAGGTAGATGCGCAGGTTTTCCTTGACCTTCTCCTGGCCGATATAGTCCTCCAGCGTGCGGGGCCGCAGGCTGACCTCCTCGCTCTCGCCGGGGGTCAGGTCCGGGCTGATGAGCCGCCCGCCGTTTGTATACAGCTGATCCTCCATGGGTTACCTCCTCCCCGCCATGCCGCGCAGCGCCTGGCGCACCAGTTCCTCCACCGGCAGGCTGTCGTCCAGCCGGGCCACCGCCGCGGCGGCCTCGCCCTGGCTGTACCCCAAACTGACCAGCGCGGCCAGCGCCTGGGAGGCGGCCCCGGCGGGCGGCGCGGCCACGGCGGCGTCAGCGCCGAAGCCCAGCCCCTCGGCCAGACCCTTGCCCACCTTGTCCTTGAGTTCCAGGGTGATGCGCTGGGCCAGCTTGGGGCCCACCCCGCTGGCGGCGGTAAAGGCCTTGTGGTCCCCGGCGGAGACCGCCAGCGCCACCTTCTCCGGGCTGAGCACGCTCAGGATCGCCATGCCCACCCGGGGCCCCACGCCGGACACCCCAATGAGCATTTTGAAACAGGCCTGCTGCTCCTCGGTGGAGAAGCCGAACAGGCTGACATCATTTTCGGTGATATTCATATAGGTATACAGGGTGACCTGCGCCCCCGCGCCGGGCAGCGCCGCGGCCACGGTGGCGGGCAGCTGCACCTGATAGCCCACCCCGCCGCACAGGATCACCGCCTGCTCGGTGGTTTTTTTCAGCAGTTCGCCCTTCAGGCAATAGATCATAACCCCGTTCTCCTTTATCGGCGCAGCGGCAGGCCGGCCAGCCGGCTGCGGCTGCAGTGGCAGTGGGCGATGGCCATGGCCAGCGCGTCGGCGGTGTCGTCGGGCTTGGGCACGGCGTCCAGGCGCAGCAGCACCCGGGTCATCTCCTGGACCTGTTTCTTCACGGCCTTGCCGTATCCGGTGACCGCCTGCTTGACCTGCATGGGGGTGTACTCAAACACCGGCACCCCCCGCCGGGCGGCGGCCAGCAGGATGACCCCCCGGGCCTCCGCCACCCCGATCACGGTGGTCTGGTTGTGCTGGTAGAACAGCTGCTCGATGCTGATGGCCTCGGGCCGGCAGGTCTCCAGCACCCGGTCCACCCCGTCGTACACCTGGCACAGCCGCTGTTCAAAGGGGGTGCCGGGGGCGGTGGTCACCGCCCCGAAATCCACCGGCGTGAACCGGTTGCCCACATATTCCACCACGCCCCAGCCCACGATGGCGTAGCCGGGGTCCAGGCCCAGTACCCGCACAGGCGCGTCCTCTCTTTCCGCCGGGCCCATTTGGGTATGCCTCGGCCAGTATAACTGATGTATTATACCACAACCCGCCGTGAAAGGGCAACTGCCGCCGGGCGCAAAACCGGCTTTCCCGCCGCTTTACAAAAACTTTACATAGATTTGAACGAGAATTTTACACGCGATACCATAAACTATACATTGTATGACACCGTTCGTGTGGTATAGTGATAGTGTATGCCAACAAGGGGGATATTCCATGTCGATTTTTAACGTGTTCAGCCTGTTCGGCGGGCTGGCCCTGTTCCTGTTCGGAATGGACGTGATGGGCAAGAGCCTGGAAAAGCAGGCCGGCGGCCGGCTGCAGATCATTCTGGAGAAGCTCTCCTCCAAGCCGCTGCGGGGCTTTCTGCTGGGGCTGCTGGTCACCGCCGTGATCCAGAGTTCCTCCGCCACCACCGTCATGGTGGTGGGCTTTGTGAACAGCGGCGTGATGCAGCTGGGCCAGGCCATCAACGTGATCATGGGCGCCAACGTGGGCACCACCGTCACCGCCTGGATCCTGAGTTTGTCCGGCCTGCAGGGGGACAGCTGGTGGATCCAGATGCTCAAGCCCGCCAACTTCTCGCCGGTGCTGGCGCTGATCGGCATCATCCTGTATATGTTCTGCAAAAGCGACCGCAAAAAGGACATCGGCTCCATCCTGCTGGGCTTTGCCATCCTGATGACCGGCATGGAGACCATGAGCGGCGCGGTCGAGCCCTTGAGCGAGGTGCCCGCCTTCACCCAGCTGTTCACCACCTTTGAGAATCCGATCCTGGGTCTGCTGGCCGGCGCGATCCTCACCGGCATCATCCAGTCCAGCAGCGCCAGCGTGGGCATCCTGCAGGCGCTGAGCGCCACCGGCGCGGTGAGTTACGGCAGCGCCATCCCCATCATTCTGGGCCAGAACATCGGCACCTGCGTCACCGCCATGCTCAGTTCGGTGGGCACCACCAAGAACGCCCGCCGGGCCGCGCTGGTGCATCTGTACTTTAACATCATCGGCGCCACCGGGTTTTTGATCGTGTTCTATCTGCTGCGGGCGATCTTCCAGTTCCAGTTCGTGAACCTGCCCATCGACGCCATGGGCATCGCGGTGGTGCACACCACCTTCAACCTGCTGGCCACCGCCTTTATGCTGCCCTTTGCCCGCTGGCTGGAAAAGCTGGCCTATATCACCATTCCGGACAAGCCCTCCGGCAAACCGGAACACTTTGCCCTGCTGGACGAGCGCCTGCTCTCCACCCCCGCCGTGGCGGTGGAGCAGAGCCGCAACCTGGCCGGCGAGATGGCCACGCTGGCCCGCGCCTCCCTGCTCAAGGCCATGTCCCTGACCGAAAAGTGGGACGACAAGCTGGCCGCCGAGATCGATCAGAGCGAGGAGCAGATCGACCACTACGAGGATGTGCTGGGCACCTACCTGGTGCATCTTTCCAGCCGCAGCATGACCCTGGGCGACAGCCGGGAGGTCTCCAAGCTGCTGAACACCATCACCGATTTTGAGCGGATCGGGGACCACGCGGTGAACGTGCTGAAGGCCGCCCGGGAGCTGCACGACAAGCAGCTGCAGTTCTCCGAGGCCGCCCGCCAGGAGATGCAGGTGCTGACCGGCGCGGTGCAGGAGGCGCTGGACAAGACCCTGGAGGCCTTCCGCAAGGACGACGTATACCTGGCCGGCAAGGTGGAGCCCATCGAGCAGGTGGTGGACGAGCTGACCCGGGAGCTGAAGGCCCGGCACATCCTGCGGCTGCAGAACGGGGTGTGCACCATCGAGCTGGGCTTTATCTTCTCGGACCTGCTGAACAACTACGAGCGGGTGGCCGACCACTGCAGCAACGTGGCGGTGGCGGTGATCGAGATGGCCCAGGACAGCTTTGACACCCACGAATATCTGGCGGGCATCAAGGCGGGGGACGCCAAGTTCGCCCAGCGGCTGGAGAAGTACCGCCGCCGCTACACCGTGCCCGAACAGGCCGACGCGGAATAACACAGGAGGACAAGCCATGATCTACATCGTGGAGGACGACGACAGCATCCGGGAACTGGAGGAATACGTGCTGCGCAGCGCCGGGTTCACGGTACAGGGATTCACCAACGCCCGGGATTTCTGGGCGGCCTGCGCCCAGCAGCCGCCCCGGCTGGCGGTGCTGGACATCATGCTGCCGGACGAGGACGGCATGAGTATCCTGCACAAGCTGCGGGCCGACCCGGCCACCCGGGCGCTGCCGGTGATGCTGGTGACCGCCAAGGGGGCCGAACTGGACCGGGTTCGGGGCCTGGAGGACGGGGCGGACGACTACCTGGCCAAACCCTTCGGGGTGATGGAGTTCTCGGCCCGGATCAAGGCGCTGCTGCGGCGCAGCGGCGCGGGCGGCGCGCCGGCCGCCGAGGGCGGGCTGCTGGTCTGCGGGCCCATCCGCATGGACACCGAGCGGCGCACCGTGACGGTGAACGGCCAGCCGGTGGAACTGTCCTTCAAGGAATATGAACTGCTGCGGCTGTTTCTGGAGCAGCCGGGGGTGGTGCAGACCCGGGACGCGATCCTGCGCCGGGTGTGGGACACCGATTTCATCGGGGAGAGCCGCACCATCGACATGCATGTGCGCACCCTGCGCCAGAAGCTGGGCGAGGCGGGCAGCGCCATCCAGACCGTGCGAAAGGTAGGCTACAAACTTGATCCGCAAGCGTAACGATCCGCCCGTGCGCAGCATGGAGGAGACCATCAGCGGCTGGATGGTGCTGATCGGTCTGGCGTCCATGCTGCTGACGGCGGTACTGGTGGGGGTGATGTTCACCCGCACGCTGGGCAACCAGCTGGTGCAGGACCTGGGCCGTCAGACCCAGACCCTGGCCGCCGCGCTGGAACTGGCCGGCGGCGGCGTGGACCAGCTGCGGGAGATGACCGCCGGCAGCGACGTGCGGGTGACCCTGCTGGACGAGGACGGCGACGTGCTCTACGACAGCCAGGGGCAGAATCTGGCCAACCACGCCGACCGGCCGGAGGTGCGCCAGGCGCTGGCCGAGGGCACCGGCTCCAGCCGGCGCACCAGCAGCACCTTCGGGGTGAACACCTATTATTACGCGCTGCGGCTGGAGGACGGCCGGGTGCTGCGGCTGGCCGCCGAGAGCAGCGAGCTGCACGCCCTGTACGACCAGGCGGTGCCGGCCATCGCGCTGGCGCTGATCGGGATCCTGTTCTTCGCGGTGGCGGCCAGCCTGCTGCTGACCCGCCGGCTGGTGCGCCCCATCGAGCGGATGGGCCGCAACCTGGACGACGTGACCGCTCACCTGCCCTACCGGGAACTGGCGCCCTTCGCCCGGGCGCTGGAGCAGGACCGGCGGGCGCTGCGGGAGGGCGAACAGATGCGCCAGGAGTTCACCGCCAATGTGAGCCACGAACTCAAGACCCCGCTGACCAGCATCAGCGGCTACGCGGAGCTGATCGAGAACAGCATTGCCCAGCCCGCCGACATCCCGGTGTTTGCCGGGCGCATCCGCACCGAGGCAGCCCGGCTGCTGAGCCTGATCCGGGACATTCTGGAGTTGAGCCGGCTGGACCAGCCGATGGCGGATCCCCAGTTTGAGCCGGTGGATCTGCAGCAGGTGGCCCAGAGCTGCGCCAAGGCCCAGGCCCTCAACGCCCGCAAGGCCTATGTGACCCTTGCCTGCGAGGGCGGCAGCCAGGTGGTGCGGGGCAGCCGCCAGCTGCTGGACGAGTTGTGCCAGAACCTGTGCGACAACGCCATCCGGTACAACCGGCCGGGCGGGTCGGTGGTGCTGCGCACCGGCCGGGGCGAGCGGGGCGCCTATCTGGAGGTGGAGGACACCGGCATCGGCATCGCGCCGGAGCATCAGCTGCGGGTGTTCGAGCGGTTCTACCGGGTGGACAAAAGCCGCTCCAAGGCCACCGGCGGCACCGGGCTGGGGCTGGCCATCGTCAAGCACTGCGCGATTCTGCACGGCGGTTCGGTGGAGCTGCACAGCCAGCTCGGCCGGGGCACCCGCATCCGGGTGTGGCTGCCGCCGCTGTGACCGATCTTTGAATATGACAAGTGGAAGGACGGGTTTTGCCCGTCCTTCTGTGCATTCTGCAACCTTTTTATGGGTGGGTGCGTCAATCTTCTATGGTGAATGACGGGGCGCGGCATGTATAATGAAAATAGAATAGCGCCCCCGTGCGGGCGTACACGCTTGCAGGAAAAGGAGAGATACGGCATGAAGACAGAGCAACTTCGTCAGCAGCTTCTGGGCGGGGCGTACAGCGACCAGCTGGCCCGGCTGTACTGCCGGGCGCCCGGCGAGACCCGCCCCTTTGCCGAGCGGTTCGTCAAGGCGGTGGACGGGCTGGAGGCCACCTTCGGTCCGGTGGCGGAGGGGGTGCGGCTGTTCAGCGCGCCGGGCCGCACCGAGATCGGCGGCAACCACACCGACCACCAGCACGGCCGGGTGCTGGCCGCCAGCGTGAACCTGGACGTGATCGCCGCCGCCGTGCCCAACGACGAGCGGATCATCCGGGTGCAGTCCGAGGGGTACCCCATGGACGTGGTGGACCTGGACTGCCTGGAACCCCAGCCGGACGAGGTGAACAAGTCCGCCTCGCTGGTGCGGGGCATCGCGGCCCGCTTTGCCCAGCTGGGCTGCCAGCTGCAGGGCTTCAACGCCTACACCACCAGCTTTGTGCCCAAGGGCAGCGGCCTGTCCAGCAGCGCGGCCTTTGAGGTGCTGGTGGGGGTCATGGTCAACAGCCTTTTGTTCGGCGGCAAGGCCGACCCGGTGCAGATCGCCCAGATCGGCCAGTGGGCGGAAAACAACTTCTTCGGCAAGCCCTGCGGGCTGATGGACCAGATGGCCAGCAGCGTGGGCAACATCATCACCATCGACTTTGCCGACCCGGCCGCCCCGGTGGTGGAGCGGGTGGATTTCGACTTTGGCCAGGCGGGCCACGCGCTCTGCATCCTGGATTCCGGCGCGGACCACGCCGACCTGACCGACGAGTACGCGGCGGTGCCCGGTGAACTGGCCAAGGTGTGCGGAGTGTTCGGCAAACAGGTGCTGCGCCAGGTGGACGAGGCCGACTTCTGGGCCCGTCTGCCCCTGGTGCGGGCCGCCGCCGGCGACCGGGGCGCTTTGCGCGCGGCCCATGTGTACGCGGACAACGCCCGGGTGGAAAAGCAGGTGGCGGCGCTGCGCGGCGGGGCGTTTGACCGGTTCCTGCAGCTGGTGAACGAATCCGGCCACAGCAGCTGGGAGTGTTTGCAGAATGTGATCCCCGCCGGCTACACCACCCATCAGGACGTGGCGGTGACCATCCGGCTGTGCCAGCATCTGCTGGACGGCGCGGGCGCGGTGCGGGTGCACGGCGGCGGCTTTGCCGGCACGGTGCAGGCCTTTGTGCCGCTGGACAAACTGGAGACCTTCCGGGCCGGGGCCGAGGCGGTGCTGGGCGCGGGCAAATGCCATGTGCTGGCCATCCGGCCGGTGGGCGGCACGGAACTGAAGCTGTGAGCGTTTGCGCGGGGTAAAGGAGGAGTTTTGATGGTGGATCAGTACATTGCGCAGCTGGTGGAGTACGGCCTGCGCACCGGTCTTGTGGCCGAGGCGGACCGGATCTATGTGACCAATCGGGTGCTGGAGATCCTGAACAAGAGCGACTACGACGCGCCCGAATCGGTGGAGGAAGCCCCGCTGGAGACCATTCTGGCCAACCTGCTGGACTGGGCGGTGGCCCAGGGCCTGCTGGAGGACAACGTGACCGCCCGGGACCTGTTTGACACAAAACTCATGGGGGCGCTGACCCCGCCGCCCAGCGTGGTGCGGGCAACCTTCGCGGAGTTGTACAAGGGCCAGGGCGCCAAGGCGGCCACCGACTGGTACTACAAGTTCAGCCAGGACACCGACTACATCCGCCGCTACCGGATCTGCAAGGATCTGAAGTGGGTCACCCAGACCCCCTGGGGCGCGCTGGACATCACGGTGAATCTGTCCAAGCCGGAAAAGGATCCTAAGGCCATCGCGGCGGCCAAACTCGCCCCCCAGAGCGGCTATCCCAAGTGCCAGCTCTGCCGGGAGAACGAGGGCTACGCCGGCCGGGCCAACCATCCCGCCCGCCAGAACCACCGCATTGTGCCGGTGGTGATCAACGGCCAGGAGTGGGGTTTCCAGTACAGCCCCTATGTGTACTACAACGAGCACTGCATCGTCTTCAACAGCCAGCACACCCCCATGAAGATCGAGCGGGCCACCTTCCGCAAGCTGCTGGATTTCGTCAAGCAGTTCCCCCACTATTTTGTGGGCAGCAACGCCGACCTGCCCATCGTGGGCGGCAGCATTCTGAGCCACGACCATTTCCAGGGCGGGCACTACACCTTCGCCATGGCCAAGGCCCCCATCGAGCGGCCATTCGTCTTCCCAGGATTTGAGGATGTGGAGAGCGGCATCGTGCGCTGGCCCATGAGCGTGGTGCGGCTGCGCGGCGTGGACGACGGGCGGCTGGTGGAACTGGCCGACCGTATCCTGACCGCCTGGCGCGGCTACACCGACGAGGCGGCTTTCGTCTACGCCGAGACCGACGGGGAGCCCCACAACACCATCACCCCCATCGCCCGCAAAAACGGGGACACCTACGAACTGGACCTGGTGCTGCGCAACAACATCACCACCCCGGAACATCCGCTGGGGGTGTACCATCCCCACGCCAAGCTGCATCATATCAAAAAGGAGAACATCGGCCTGATCGAGGTGATGGGTCTGGCGGTGCTGCCCGCCCGGCTGAAGGGCGAGATGGAGGCGCTGGAGCAGGCCATCCTCTCCGGCGCGGACCTGCGGGCGGACGAGGCCCTGGCCAAGCACGCCGACTGGGTGGAGGAGTTCCTGCCCCGCCATCCGGAGGTGAACGCCGGCAACCTGCACGCCATCCTGCAGGAGGAGGTCGGCCAGGTGTTCGGCCAGGTGCTGGAGGACGCGGGCGTCTACAAGTGCACCGACGAGGGCCGCGAAGCCTTCGAGCGATTCCTGCGCACGGTACAGTAAGGTCGGACAAGGGCCGATATGGGGGTCACAGACCCCCATGCCCCCTTTTGGCGGGCCGGAAAATTCCGGCCCGCGAGGAAAAGACACAGAATGCGCCGTGGGCGCGGCCAAAAGCCGCGCCCACGGCGCTTGTTGTATTTTGGGCGGTCAGCCCCCCGTTTCTCATTTCGGCGCATACTGGGCGCAGCTCTCCACGATCCATGCCGTCGGGTCCGCCGGGGAGCGGCGCAGGGTATAAAGCAGATCATACTCCGGCACCAGACCCACCCCGTTCTGGTAATCCCGCCAGACCACGGTGGCAACATCCCCCGTTATGAGCACGTTCAGGCTGACCGCCCGGTCATCGGGCCACACCTCACTGTCCGCCCGGGTGGCAAAATCCCGGCCGTCACCGCTGTACAGGGCTTCGGGCAGCAGGGTCATGTCGGGCAGATAGTCCGTCAGGCCCAGCCAGGTCCCGGCGGCCCGGGTCAACTGTTCCGCGGTGGGGTCGCCGGTCAAGGCCCCCTGTTCCCGCAGCTGATACGCCAGATACAGCAGGAGCTTGTCCTCCGGCAGGTCCGTCACCGCCGCAAAGGGGCCGGTGGTCCCGCAGCGGCGGAAAATGCGGATGGTCTCTCTCAATGCCTCCCCATCCTCCGCCTCGGCGCCTGGCCGGGAGGAATGGGTATACAGCTGCATGTCCCGTTCCGGATACAGCAGCAGCACCTGGCTTGTCTGACCGCCGAACACGAGCCCGTACCTGTTTTCTCCCGTCAGCAGCGGGGTATCCCCCGGGTTCGCCACATCCAGCGTCAGCCAGACCGTGCCGTCCTCCCCCGCTTCCACGGCGAAATCGTTCACCTGCGTCCCGGCGATATCCCCCAGCCCATACCCCCCGTAGGCGCGCAGGTCGGGGGCGGCGGTGGTGCCGGAGAAGCACCAGTTCACCCGGGTCTGGTCCTTCTCCTTCAGGCCCTGGCCCAGCGCCCAGGCGTACCGCAACTGGGTGCCCAGCTGCGGGTCGGCGGCGGCCTGCTGTTCCAGCTCCTCCGGCAGCGCAATAAAGCTGTTATCCCGCAGCGTGTTGTAGTACCAGCCGTTCAGCACCCAGCGGCCCTGTTCCCGCCGGAGAACGACCGGCAGCAGCGGGCTGGTGGGCCAGTCCGGGTTGCCCCATATCGCCTCCAGGTACAAGGTGTCCCGGGATGCGCCCAGCAGGCGCAGGCTGTCGTAGTCGTACCAGCCGTAGCGGGGATCGACCGGCGATTCGATGGGCAGCGCTTCGTCGTCGTGCACATACAGTGCCCCGTCGCGCTCCACCACCGTGGGGATACTGTCCCCAAACCAGATCGTTTTTGTATCCATGGCCGCCTGGCTGTACACGGTCCCGGCCACGGCCAGGAACTGTGCCCGGTCCGCGATATCCCGCTGCCGGACCATCGTACAGGTGTCGCCGCCCCAGGGCACCTGGATCGTATCCGCCGGGTCCAGGTTATCCCGGTAGCCATCGCCGGCCCATTCGATCCACAGCAGGCACCGGTCCAGCACATCCCGCACCAGAGTATAGATCTCTTCGTCGGTCATTTCATTCCCGGGCCGGGCGGGCGCGGGCAGGCCATCCTCCTGGCCGGTGATGGCCGCCAAGTCCAGCTGCCCGCCCTCCGGCCGGGTGATGTCCACCCAGACCGGGGTCTCGTCCTCTGTATCTGTCTGCAACGCGCTGGACGGCTCCAGCCGCACGGCGCAGCAGCACAAAGCCAGCGCCAGCGCCCCGGCACAGAAGGCCAGCAGCCCCCGGCGCATCCGCCCCGGCCGCATCACCTGTCGCAGCCGGGCGGTGATCTGCCGTTTGCCCACCCCGAACCGGGTGGTCAGCATCGGCCCCGCCGGGCAGGCCAGCGCGTGCAGCAGCGCCTCGCAGTACCGCCGCCGCCAGGCCGCCGGCTGCCCCTTCACCGCCGCCTCGTCGCAGGCCATCTCGATATCCTGCCGGGCCGCCCGCAGCAGCAGATGCACCGCCGGGCTGTACCAATGCATCGCCCGGGCCGCCTCCAGCAGCAGCATGTACCGCAGATCGCCCCGGCGGCAATGGGCCATCTCATGCAGGCAGATCATGGCCAGCTCTTCCTCCGGGGGCAGGGTCTCGGGCAGCAGCAGGACCGGCCGCGCCAGCCCGGTGACCAGCGGCCCCTCCACCCGGGCGTTGCACCGCACCGGCACCGGCCGGGCCAGGCCCTGTTCCTTGGCGGCCCAGGCGGCGACGCGCACCGCCCATTCCGGGGCCGGGCTGTCCCACCGGCGCACCCGCCGGCTCCACAGGCTGTACCCTATCGCCCGCCAGGCCACGATCCCCAGCGCGCCAACCAGCCAGACGCCAAAGGCCAGCGCCGCCACCGGGGGCCGCGGCAGGGCCGGTTCGACCGGGAACTCCGCCTGCGGGCGGGCACTGCCGGTCTGGGGCGCGGCCGTATCCGCGCCGCCGGACGCCGCCATGCTATCCACCTGCGGGCGGGCCGGGTTTTCCACAAAATCGCTTTGGTTTGTGGAAAACTCCGCCGACACCCGGTCCACCGCCGGGGTTTCGGCGGCGGGCAGGCGCACCCGCCAGCCGGGGGCCGCCGCCGTCTTTGGCAGCGGCAGCGCCAGCAGCACCGGCGCGGCCAGCAGCACCGCCGCCAGCACCCCCCACAGCCTGCAGCGCCAGCGGGCGGTATACCGTTTCATGAGCCAGGGCCGCAGCGCCAGCGCGATGAACGCCGCCGCCGAACCGCCCAGCCCCACGCTCAACACTGCGAACAGCCAGCTTGTCATGGGTCAGCCCTCCGTTTCCTCCCGGGACAAGGTCTCCAGATAGTCGGTCAGGTCCCGGATCTCCTGCCGGGAAAGCGCGTGGCACTGGTGCAGCGCCGCCACCAGGTTGCGGGCGCTGCCGCCGAACATCCGCTCCAGCGCGCTGCGGCTCTCCACCGCCAGGTATTCTTCCCGGGTGACCAGCGGCTCGATCAGATTGCCCCGCCCGGCCTTGCGCCGGGTCACGAACCCCTTGCCCTCCAGCCGGACCGCCAGGTTCAGCACGGTGGTGGGCGCCCAGGCATGGGCCGGGGCCAGCATCGCCTCCAGTTCGGGCCTTGTCAGCGGCCGGCCAGCCTGCCACAGCGCCTGCATCACCGCCAGTTCCGCGTCCGGCAGACGTTTCAGTTCCGCCATGAAACCACCTCCTTCTACACTTGTGGTTGCAACTATATTTTACACTTGTGGTAGATGCCTTGTCAACCCCGGTTTGTTAAGGATTTCACCCGAAAGACCTTGCGCATCCCGCGCCGATTGATTATAATAATGGCAGGCATACCCTGCCGGCCGCCAGGCCGGCCTGACCCTATCTATATCTGAGAGGAGAAGTGTAACATGGGTTTAGGTAAAAAGACTGTTGACGAGCTGGCCGTCAAGGGCAAGCGCGTTCTGGTGCGGTGCGATTTCAACGTACCGATGAAGGACGGTGTCATCACCAACGACAACCGGATCGTGGCCGCCCTGCCCACCATCCAGAAACTGATCGACAATGGCGCCAAGGTGATCCTGTGCAGCCATCTGGGCAAGCCCAAGAACGGTCCCGAGGAGAAGTTCAGCCTGGCCCCTGTTGCCGTGCGCCTGGGCGAGCTGCTGGGCAAGCCGGTGGTCTTTGCCAATGACGACGAGGTCGTGGGCCCCAACGCCAAGGCCGCCGTGGCCGCCATGAAGGAAGGCGACGTGGTGCTGCTGCAGAACACCCGTTTCCGCAAGGAGGAGACCAAGAACCTGCCTGAGTTCAGCAAGGACCTGGCCAGCCTGGCCGACGCCTATGTGAACGACGCCTTCGGCAGCGCGCACCGGGCGCACTGCTCCACCGCCGGCGTGACCGACTATATCAAGGACACCGCCGTGGGCTACCTGATGGAGAAGGAGATCCGCTATCTGGGCAACGCCGTGAACGATCCGGTTCGTCCCTTCACCGCCATTCTGGGCGGCGCCAAGGTGGCGGACAAGCTGAACGTGATCAGCAACCTGCTGGAAAAGGTGGACACCCTGATCATCGGCGGCGGCATGGCCTACACCTTCCTGGCCGCCAAGGGCTACGAGGTGGGCAAGAGCCTGGTGGACCTGGAAAAGGTGGACTACTGCAAGGATATGATGGCCAAGGCCGAGGCCAAGGGCGTGAAGCTGCTGCTGCCGGTGGACACCGTGGTGGCCGCTTCCTTCCCCGATCCCATCGACGGGCCGGTGGACACCCAGGTGGTGGCCGCCGACGCCATCCCGGCCGACATGATGGGCCTGGACATCGGGCCCAAGACCCGCGAGCTGTTTGCCGAGGCCGTAAAGGCCAGCAAGACCGTGGTGTGGAACGGCCCCATGGGCGTGTTTGAGAACCCGACCCTGGCCGCCGGCACCCTGGCCGTGGCCCAGGCCATGGCCGACGCCGACGCCACCACCGTGATCGGCGGCGGCGACAGCGCGGCTGCCGTGATGCAGCTGGGCTTTGGCGACAAGATGACCCATATCTCCACCGGCGGCGGCGCCAGCCTGGAGTATCTGGAGGGCAAGGAGCTGCCCGGCATCGCCTGCATCCAGAACGCCTGATCGTTTTTCCCGGCAGCGGCCCGGTTGCGGGCCGCTGCGTTTTGGCGTAAAAGACTAGAAAGAAATGAGGATCGCATTATGGATAAAGCCAATCGCAAGGCCATCATCGCCGGCAACTGGAAGATGAACAAGACCGCCACCGAGGCCGCCGCCCTGATCGACGAGCTGATCCCCGCCGTGAAGGACGCCGACTGTGAAGTGGTCATCTGCACCCCCTTCACCAGCCTGGTGACCGCCGTGGAAAAGACCCGCGGCACCAACATCCATGTGGG
>CALXIA010000020.1 GCA_944388245.1 uncultured Gemmiger sp.
ACCATCCGGTTGCCCACCGCCGAATGGATGGCGTAGGCAAAGTCGATGGCGGTGGCGCCGGCGGGCAGGTTGATCACATCGCCCCGCGGGGTGAAGGCAAACACCTCTTCCGGCAGCAGATCGCTTTTGATGTCCTGCAGAATGCTGCTGGCGTCGTCGCTCTCCCGCTGGCTCTCCAGCAGCTGACGCACCCAGGCCAGCCGCTCCTCCAGCTTGTCGCTGCCCTGGATGCCGGCCTTGTATTTCCAGTGGGCGGCCACGCCGTACTCGGCCATCTGGTCCATCTCCCAGGTGCGGATCTGCACCTCGAAGGGGATGCCCTCGTGCCCGATCACGGTGGTATGCAGCGACTGGTACATATTGGGTTTCGGGGTGGAGATATAGTCCTTGAACCGGTTGGGCAGCGGATGGAACATATCGTGGATGACCCCCAGCGCGTTGTAGCACTCGGCCACCGTGTCCAGGATGATCCGCACGGCGTAGACGTCGTAGATCTCCTCAAAGCTGTTGCCCCGGATGAACATCTTGCGGTAGATGCCGTAAACGCTCTTGACCCGGCTCTTCATGGTGGCGTTCGGCATGCCGTTTTCGGCCAGGCGCTCCTTGATGACCCCGGCCACCTTCTTGACGAACTCCTCGCCGCCGCTGCCGGACAGCAGCCGCTTGATCTCGTCGTAGCCCACCGGGTCCAGGTAGCGCAGGCTCAGGTCCTCCAGTTCCTCCTTGATGTTGCTGATGCCCAGGCGGTGGGCGATGGGAGCATAGACCTCCATCGTTTCCAGGGCCTTGTCCCGGCGTTTCTGCTCGGGCCAGGCGTCGCCGGTGCGCATATTGTGCAGCCGGTCGCAGAGTTTGATCAGCATGACCCGCACATCCTGGCTCATGGCCAGCAGCATCTTGCGCAGGTTCTCGGCCTGCTGCTCCTCCACCGAGGAAAACTGGATCTTGGTCAGTTTGGTGACCCCGTCCACCAGCCGGGCCACCTCGGCCCCGAACTGGCTCTCGATCTGGGCCAGGGTCACGTCGGTGTCCTCCACCACGTCGTGCAGCAGCGCGCCGCACAAGCTCTCGGTATCCAGGCCCAAATCGATCAGGATCCGGGCCACGTTGAGCGGGTGGCAGATATAGGGCTCGCCGCTGCGGCGCTTCTGCCCGTTGTGGGCCTTCTCGGCCAGGGCATAGGCCTTGTCCAGCATGGCCATATCGTAGGAGCGGCCGGATTCCACCGCCGCTTTTTTCAGATCGTCATAGGTGATATAGCGTTGTTCCATAAACTTTCACTCCTCCAGTTGCCGCAGGATCGGCGCGCTGGCCAGATCCTGCTTGCGGGCCGCCGGCACCGGGGCCCAGCGCCGGACGCCGTCCGGCAGGCTGCGCGCCTGTACCAGGCCCAGCTGCCGCAGCGCCTCCAGGCTGACCAGCGCCCGGCCGGCCTTGCCGCCCCCTACCGCGGCAAACAGACCCAGCGGGTCATCGGCGCTCACCGCGCCGCTCTGTATCAGGCGATAGACCGCCACCGTGTCCGCCCGCTCGGGGCGCAGGGCAGCCTTCTGCTCTCCGGTCAGCGGCGCGCCCCCCTGCAGCGCCTCAAACCAAAGCGTTTGTTCCACAAAGGCCCCATCCAGCCCCGCCGGGCGAAGTTCCCGGATACGGCCGGACAGCTGCGGGCCGTTTTTTCCTTCGTATACACTCAACGCCAGCGCCGCGTCCACCTTCTCGCCCACGCGGCAGGGCAGCTGGGCGGGTGAGCAGCCAAAATACACGGCATATACGCAGCCGTTGCCCTGCCGCAGCCGCAGCCGGCTGTGGCGGCCGTCGCCCACCGGCCATACCCCGTCCACCTGGGCGTCCCGCACCAGGAACAGCGGGGCCGGGTTGCCCGCCCCGCAGGGCGCCAGCCAGGCCAGGCTCTCCACATCCTCCACCGTCACCTGATCCAGCCGGATCTCCAGATCCAGCCGCAGGGTGGGGGCCGGCGGAACCGGGCAGCGGGCCCTGGCCCATTCGTTGATGCGCCGGCGCAGTTCAGGCAACCGATCCGGCTCCACCGAGAGACCCGCCGCCAGGGCATGCCCGCCATAGCGCAGCAGAATGTCGGCGCAGGAGGCGATCGCCGCATGCAGATTGAAGCCCGCCACGCTGCGGCCGGAGCCCCGGCCCTCCCCGTTCTGCAGGCTGACCAGCACGGCGGGACGGCCGTACTTCTCCACCAGCCGGCTGGCCACGATGCCGATCACGCCGGGGTGATAGTCCTGCCCCCAGAGCAGCAGCACCGGGTCCCGCAGCAGAGAGGGGTCGGCGGCCAGCTGGGCCTGCACCTCTTCCAGGATCTTTTGTTCCGCCGCCTGGCGGGCCTGGTTGCAGCGGTTCAAGTCCTCGGCCAGGGCCTGGGCCTGCTCCCAATCCTCACACAGCAGCAGCTGCAGCGCCCGGGCCGGGCTGCCCATCCGTCCCGCCGCGTTGATGCGGGGGGCCAGGGCATAGCTGATATTTTCCGCGGTCAGGGTCTTGTCGGCCAGGCCCGCGCTCTCGATCAGTGCCAACAGGCCGGGCCGGTCGGGATTCTGCAAACTTCGCAGCCCGGCCCGCACCAGGGTGCGGTTCTCCCCCACCAGAGGCATCACGTCCGCCACCGTGCCGATGGCGGCCAGATCGCCGCAGAAGTCCAGCAGCTCCTCCGGCGCGCCGCCCTCCAGCGCGGCACAGAGTTTGAAGGCCAGACCCGCGCCGCAGAGGGTTTTATAGGGGCTGGTATCGTCCGGGCGGGCCGGGTCCACCACCGCCACCGCCTGGGGCAGGGTCTCAGGGGGCAGGTGATGGTCGGTGATGACCAGGTCGATCCCCAGCCGGGCGGCCAGCGCCGCCTCATTCACCGCGCTCACCCCGTTGTCCACCGTGACGATGAGCGTATAGCCTTTGGCGGCCAGCTTTTCCACCGCCGGGGCGGACAGGCCGTAGCCCTCCCCTTCCCGACTGGGCAGCATGCACCGCACCCGTGCGCCCATATTGCGCAGATGCTGGTAGAGCAGGGCGGTGGCGGTGACCCCGTCCACGTCGTAATCCCCGAACACCACCATAGGCTCCTGTGCGTCGATGGCCCGCAGGATGCGTTCCACCGCCTTATCCATGTCTTTCAGCAAAAACGGATCGGACAGAGGGGCGTCCTCCCCCAACAGTGCCATGGCCTTTTCGGGGGTGTCCAGCCCGCGGGCCACCAGCACACGGGCCAGCAGGCCGGGCGCGCCGATCGCCCCGGCCAGCGAAGATGCCCGGCGGCTGTCCGCCTGTTGTACTTGCCAAACCGAATATCCCATGGGTCCTGTTCTCTCCCGTTTCTCCAGATTCGCGGCCAGCGGTTACAGCTGGTCGTCGTTGCCCTTGACCCCGGGCACATAGGGGGCGGCCGCCGCCAGGTCCAGGCTGGGCCCGGTCAGGCCCTCCTGAGCCAGCATCGATTCCAGCGCGCTGATTTCGGCGGACACATCCAGGGCGGTATCCTCCAGCAGGGTATCCTGCAGCTGCAGCAGCGCCTGGTTCACCGTGTCCAGGATGCGGTCGATCTCCTGGCAGATCTGCCGGGCCTTTTCACCCGGATTGTCATCCACCGACGTATAGGTTCGCAGCAGTTTCAGGGTGGTGGGCAGATAGTACCGGGTCAGCCGCCGCAGCTTGGAGGCGCCGGCGGGATTCTCCTGCACCCAGTCCAGCAGCTTCTGCACGATCTGTTCCATCTGCACCACCCGGGCGTGTACCTGCACGTCCTCGATCATGGTGCGCAGCTGGGCCGTCTGACGCAAAAAGCTGCGCCCCTGGGCCAGCACCGCCTCGCCGCTTTCGCCGGCGGGATCCGCAGACTGGTCCGGCTGCTGCCCGGCGGGGCTCTGCGCGCTGGCCGTGGCCCGGCGCTGCGCCAGATAGTCTTCATAAGCCTTGGCGTCGGTGAACAGGATCTCCCCGTCCAGATCCAGCCAGACCCCATTGAGCACCTTGTGTCGGATCAGCCAGGACAGATCGGCGGCCAGCCGGGCCACCGGCAGATGGGTGTGCTGGCTGAGTTCCGCCAGGGTACAGCCCACCCAGCCGTCCATGAATTTCAAATAGTTCTCGGCCCGGCGCACCCCGCTGGAAACCTGCAGCAGATGGATGCCCACCGCCAGCAGCACCACCGCCATGCCGGCGCTGATCACCGCGCCGATCCACTCCAGCGAAACCAGCGCGCCCAGCGCGCCCAGGCCCATGACCCCGCCCGCAAAGCAGGCAAACGCACCGGTCAGGCCATAGACCAGTTGGCGCAGCACAAAGCTGTTGTGGCGGGCAGCCAGCCGCCGCTGCTCGGCGGCTTTGGCCTGCCGGGCAGCGATCTGCTCGGCCATCTCGGCCCGCTGCCGTTCCCGTTCCGCCTGGCGCTGGGCATTGCGGGCCTGCTGCTGGGCCGAGATCTCCCGGGCGGTCTTGCCGATGGCGCTGCCCATCTCCCGGCCGGCCTGGGCCAGCGCCGGGGCCACCGACTCCTTGAACACATGGGCCGCGTCGCTCAGGATCGCGCCCAGATCATCCTGATCGTAATTTTTGCCGCTCTTGTTTGTGCTCATGCTTTTCCCTCTCCCTCCGCCGCCGGTTCCAGCGGCGCGAATTCCTCACAAATCGCGCGGGCTACACGCACGCCGTCCACAGCGGCGCTCATGATCCCGCCCGCATAGCCGGCCCCCTCGCCGCAGGGGTAGAGCCCCGGCAGTGCAGGGCAGACAAAATCCTCCCCTCGCAATAGCCGCACCGGGCTGGAGGTGCGGGTCTCCAGGCCGGTGAGCACCGTATCCGGCGCGGCATAGCCCTTCAGTTTTCGGTCAAAGCCGGCCAGGCCCTGGCGCAGCGCGGCGGCCAGTTCGTCCGGCAGCAGCCGGTTCAGATCCGCCGCCGTGACCCCCCGGTCGTAGGTGGGCTGCACCCGTTTCAGGTCCAGCGCCGCTTTCTGCGCCAAAAATCCGTTCATCGTCTGGGCCGGGGCCGCGTAGCCCCCGCCGCCGGCGGCAAACGCCGCCTGTTCCAGACCGCGCTGAAAGGCGATAGCCCGCCGCGGGTCCTCGCCAAAATCCGCCCCGTCCACGCTGACCACCACCGCCGCGTTGGCGTTGGCCCCCGCGCGGGCGTGATAACTCATCCCGTTGGTGACCACGCCGCCCTCCTCGCTGGCGGCAGCCACCACCTGGCCGCCGGGACACATGCAGAAACTGTACACGCACCGGCGGCCCACATGGACGCTGAGTTGATACTCCCCCACCGGCAGGGCGGGATGGCCCGCCGCCTCGTGGTAGAGGGCCCGGTCGATGGCGCTCTGGAGGTGTTCGGCCCGCATCCCCACCGAAAACGGCTTGCAGGCAAGGGGCAGGCCCTGTTCCATCAGCAGCGCGAAGGTGTCCCGGGCGGAGTGGCCCACCGCCAGCACCAGCGCCTCGCAGGGGATGGGCCCGGCGGTGGTGTCGACGCCGTTCAGCCGCCCGGCGGCGTCCCGGCACAGGCCGGTAAGGCGGGTGCTGAACAGCACCTGCCCGCCCCGGGCCTCGATCTCGCCCCGGATGGAGCGGATCACCCCCCGCAGCAGGTCGGTGCCCACATGGGGTTTCTGCCGCCAGGCCACGTCGTCGGGGGCGCCGTGCGCCAGCAATGTCTCGGTGACAAAACCACAGAGCGCGTCCCCGATCCGGGTGGTGAGTTTGCCGTCCGAAAAGGTGCCCGCGCCCCCTTCCCCGAACTGGATGTTGGCGTTGGGATCCAGCACGCCGGTATCGCGGAAGGTCTCCACCGCGCGCACCCGGTCGTCCAGAGCGGGGCCCCGTTCCAGTACCAGGGGGCGGTAGCCCTGACGGGCCAGCACCAGAGCGCAGAACAGCCCGGCGGGGCCCAGCCCGCAGACCACCGGGCGGTGTTCCAGCCGGCGGCTGCCCCGGCCCAGCACCAAAGGCTGCCGGGGGGCGATAGCAACGCAGGGCGCAGAGCCGGCCAAAGCCGGCTCCGCACCCTCGTCTTTGAGTGTGACCGCGATGGTATAGACCAGCACGGGATGGCCGTGGCGCGCGTCTACCGACAGGCGCGCCACCTCGCACCGGGCGGCCTGCGACGCATGAATTCCCAGCGTGCGCAGGGCCCGTGCCTGCGCACGCGCGACCGGCGCGGTCAGCGGCAGGCGGATGTTGCGTACATAGAGCATGGGTTCCTCATCGTGATGTGATATTGCACTGGACGGTGTAGGTGCCGATGGCGAACACCCGCGGATTGGACGGCACCAGGATCTGCACCGCCACCGTCTGGGTGCCCACCGCCACCTGCAGATCTTCCGCGTTGATGCGCGCCTCGATGCTGCCGGCGGACAGCTGTTCCAGATCCTCCTGCGGGCCCACCAGCACCACGTTGTTGATCCGCTTGGTGGTGGGCACGATCTGGTAGTTGGCCGGCACGTTGATCACGCTGATCTGGCTGACGTTGAAGCTGCGCTCGGTCATGTCGGTGGTGTCAAAACTCAAGGTGACGCTGCGGATGTTCTCGTCGCTGACGATCCCTTCCGGCAGTTCCACGTTCATCTGGTAGTCCTTATCCAGCGAGAAGGTGGACAGGTCGAAGGACCCCACCGACAACTCGGTCAGATTGTTGACCACCCGTTCCGGGCCGGAGACCATCAGGCTCTCCTGGCTCAGGCTGTATTGGAGGGTATTCACGTCAAAGGAACTGGGCACGTTGATAAAGTTGACCACCAGCGGCAGTTCCACCTGCTTGTAGACCGACACCGTCACGTCCACGATATCGTCCTCCATGGTGGTGTAGGGCAGGTCCAGGGTATTCCCGCTGGCATCCCGCATCTCCAGCGACACCTGCACCAGCTGGGATTCGCTGAGTTCGGTCTCCATCGACAGAGGCGCCACGATGGAGTCCACCTGCGACACCTCGCTGGAGGGGCCGGTGACGGTGATCTCGGAGGGCGAACTGCTGACCCGGTTGAGGGAGTAGCCCTCGGCAATGTGCAGGCCGCCGGTCTCCACCGTGACCGGCAGGGTCTTGGTGAGGACGGTGTCAAACACCACATCCACCGTGCGGCGGCCCCGCTCGATGGTAGCGGTGACCCGGTTTTCCAGGTCCGGGTTGACGATCTTCACATTCAGGTTCAGGGTCTGGCTGCCGGCCCCCTTCACAGAGGAGTAGTCCGGATACACCACGAAATCGGCGGCGCTGGCCGAACCCAGCACCGAGCCGTCGCCGGACAAACTCAGGTCCACCGTATAGGAGGGCTCGTTGACGATGTCCAGCCCCAGGGTGGTGTATTTGGCGGAATCGTAGGTGAAGTCCACCGGCACATCGGAGAGGGTGGTGTCGGTGTTCGGCATGACCACCATAGTCACATAGGTCCACAGCAGGATGGCGATAAACAGAGACAGGAGCAGCAGAAACCGCCGGTCCCCCCAGAGTTTTTCCCACTTAAACTTTTTCATGTTTCTTTCTCCAGAAAGGTTGTTTCTTTATCTTTTTCTCTGTCTCGGGCGGCAGGATCTCCTCCATGAGCAGGTTGAACAGATTCTGCCGGTCCAGCCGGCGGATCAGCACCCCGTTCTTGGCCAGGGAGATGATGCCGGTCTCCTCGCTGACCACCACGATCACCGCGTCGGAGTTTTCGCTCATGCCCAGCGCCGCCCGGTGCCGGGTGCCCATGTCCTTGCTGATCTCCAGGTTGTTGGACAGGGGCAGCACACAGCCCGCCGCTTTGAGCACCCCGTCCCGGATGACCACCGCCCCGTCGTGCAGAGGGGTTCCCTCGTAGAAGACGGTGCCCAGCAGCTCCAGGGTCACATCGGCGTTGATCAGGGTGCCGGTGCGGATGATCTCGGACAGGTTGATGCCCCGCTCCATCACGATCAGACCGCCGGTGCGCTCCTCGCTGAGCTGCTCGGCCGAGTCGCACACCGCCACGATGGCGTTTTTCCAGGTGGCCCGCACGGTGGCGTCGTCGTTGCGGTGCATCCGGAACAGATTGCCGGCCCATTGGTCGGTGCGGCCCACCTGTTCCAGTGCGCGGCGGATCTCCGGCTGGAAGATGACCACCAGGGTCAGCAGACCGATCTGCAGCACGTTCTGCAGCAGATAAGCCACCGTGCGGAACCGGAAGGTATCCGCCACCGCGTAAACCGCCAGCAGCAGCAGCGCGCCCCGGGCCAGCTGACCCGACCGGGTCTTGCGCACCAGGTTCAGGATCCCATAGACCACCAGGGCCACGATCAAAATATCCAGCACGTCCCGCAGGTCGCTGGCCCGCAGGTTGCTGATAAAATCAACGACAAGGTTGTTCTGCAAAATCTGGCTGAACAAAGCGCTTCCTCCTGTTCCGGGCGGCCCGCCGCGGGCCACACTTAAATGTAGTATAGCACACACGCCGCCGCTTGCAAATGCCTTTGCGCAATTTTGCCCCGCGAGGCGGGTTCAGCGGGCCAGCAGCGCCACCGCGTGGACGGCGATCCCCTGCCCCGCGCCGGTAAAGCCCAGTTTTTCCTCGGTGGTGGCCTTTACATGCACCAGCCCGGCGGCCAGCCCCAGCGCCGCCGCCAGATTCTCCATCATGGCGGGGATATGGGGGGCCAGCTTCGGCGCCTGGCACAGAATGGTGGCGTCCACGTTCTGCACCTTCCAGCCCTCCCCGGCCAGCAGCCCCGCCACATGGGCGGCCAGTTTCAGGCTGTCGGCCCCTTTATACGCCGGGTCGGAATCGGGGAAATGCCGGCCGATATCCCCCAGGCCGGCCGCGCCCAGCAGCGCGTCCGTGACCGCGTGGGCCAGCACATCCGCGTCCGAGTGGCCCAGCAGCCCCTTTTCATAGGGGATGTCCACCCCGCCCAGGATCAGGCGGCGGCCCTCCACCAGCTTGTGTACGTCGTATCCATGCCCGACCCGCAGTTCCATGGCAGCCTCCCCGGCGGGAAGATCCTCCCGCGTAGTGATTTTATAGTTGGCGTAGTCCCCCGGTGTGAGCAGCACCGGGCAACCGGCCTGCTCCATCACCTGGCAATCGTCGGTGAGGGCGGCATAGTCCACCGTTTCCAGCGCGGCCAGGTAACGGGCCCTGTCCACACACTGGGGGGTCTGCACCGCGAAGAGGGTCGCCCGGTCGGGGGTGGATTCCACCCGGCCGTCCCGGGCCACTTTGACGGTATCCTTCACCGGCACGGCGGGGGCGGCGGCCCCGCTGCGGGCGGCCCCCTCCAGCGCGGCGGTGATGACCGCCTCGCTCACAAAGGGCCGGGCCGCGTCGTGGATCGCCAGCAGCTGCCCGGAGGCGGCCTGCGCGCCCCGGCGCACGCTCTCGGCCCGGGTAGCGCCGCCCTCCACCACTTTCACGGGCAGCCGGCAGGCGGCGGCGATGCCCTCCACCTGCGGGCGGTTGCCCGCCCCCGCCACCAGCACCAGCTCGGTGACCAGCGGATGCCGGTCAAAGGCCCGCACGCTGCGCTCCAGCACGCTGCGGCCCTGCCAGGTATAGGCCAGCTTGTCAAAGCCCATCCGGGTGGAGGACCCGGCGGCCACGATCACGGCGGTTACTGTCTCGGTCATGGGGCACCTCTTTCCGCGGCGGCAGCCGCCGCTTTTTTCTCACCGGTTCTATGCACTTATTATATAGGTAACCGGCAAAAAAATCCAGACCGGCCGCCCCCGGACGAAAAATGCCCCGGAAGGGCGTCAAAGCACTCCTCCGGGGCACAGGATCAGGCATGCGCCAGCAGCCAGTTGGCCGCACAGCCCGCCAGCACCGCCGCACCCAGCGGCAGCACATCCTCGTTAAAGACGATGGCGGGATGGTGCGAGCCCGCCCGGTTGTAGATCTCCTCCGGGCCGCCCGCGCCGATCCCCATGAACACCGACGGCACCTGCTGGGTGACCTCCGCGAAATCCTCGCTGCCCATCTGACGGGGCAGCTGCTCCATCCGGTCGGCAATGCGGGCGGTGTAGCCCGCCAGTTCCCGGGCCAGTTCCGGCTGGTTGTGCAGCGAAGCCACCCCTGCCAGGAACTCCACCTCGCAGCTGCCCCGGAAGGAGGCGGCCACCCCCTGGCAGATCTCCACCAGCCGGCGGCGGGCCAGGGCCCGGTTCTCGTTGGAAAAGGCCCGGATACTGCCCTTCATCTCCACCATTTCCGGGATGGCGTTGTGCAGCTGCCCCCCGTGGATGGTGCAGACGGTGAGCACCAGCGGGTCCTGCGGGTCCACCTCCCGGGCGTTGACCTCCTGCAGCGCCAGCAGGATATGGGCGGCAATGTTGATCGGGTCCACCGCGTTCTGCGGGATGGCGCCGTGGCCGGCCTTGCCCTTGACCAGGATGCGGAAGCTGTCGGAAGAGGCCAGTGCCGGCCCCTCCCGCCAGGCCAGGGTGCCCACATGCATCGGTCCCGGGAAAACATGCAGCGCCAGCGCCGCGTCCACCGGCGGGTCCTGCAGGATGCCCGCCGCCACCATGGCGGCCGCCCCTTTCAGGTTTTCCTCCGCCGGCTGGAACATCAGCTTGACCCGGCCGGGCAGTTCCTTCTCATGGTTTTTCAGCAGCGCGGCGGCGCCCAGCAGCATGGCGGTGTGCAGATCGTGGCCGCAGGTGTGGGCGCAGGGGCCGCAGGCGGCAAAGGGCAGGCCGCTCTCCTCCCGCATCTCCAGCGCGTCCATATCGCCCCGCAGCAGGAACACCGGCCCGTGCTGCGGCCCGATACAGGCGGTCACGCCGCCGCCCACCCGGCGGGGTTCCAGCCCCAGCGCCCGCAGCTTTTCCTCCACAAACGCGGTGGTGCGGGGCAGATCCATCCCCAGTTCCGGCATCTGGTGCAGCGCGCGCCGGTTCTCCACCAGAACAGAGCGCATCTGCCGCGCCTGCTCATACAACAGTTCCATCTCCAGCATCGTTTTCATCCTTTCAGCGGGTGGTGTACGTTCTTCCAATACAAAAACAAGCAAGTTCCATGCCAACCGCCAAACCGGGTCTTCTTGACAGGCAAAGCCGCCCCATGCCATAATGAAACAGGCGAAATTGGCGAAAAAGAGGTGCTTATATGGATAAACGGCTGGCGATCATCACCTGGGACGCGGGCGCTGTGGAGCTCTACGCCCGGCAGGTGCGGGAATTTCTGGGCGATGATCTTCCCATTGACACCTACAGTATGCAGCAAGCGGCCGGGCCGATCCGGCCTGCCGATGTATACCTGGTATCCACCTGTGCCTTTTCCGACCGGGATATCAGCCAGCTGCTGCCCAGCCGCGGGCCGGTGGTGATCAGTGAGGTGCGGATCCCCCGGGCCGGGCTGGCCAAGCTGCTGGACATTCCGCGGAACACCCAGGCGCTGCTGGTGAACATCAACAAATCCATGACCAACGAGACCATCGCTACCCTGAACCAGCTGGGTGTGACCAACATCCAGTTTACCCCCTACTATCCCGGCGCGCCGGAGCCGGCCCATCTGCCGCTGGCCGTGACCACCGGCGAGCGGCGGCATGTGCCCGATTGGGTCCGGGAGATCATCGATCTGGGGCCACGGATGCTCAGCGGCAACACCTTTATTGAGTTGGCTCACCAGCTCAAGCGGGAGAGCGCGCTGGACCATCCCCGGTTCAAGACCTATCTGGCCTCGCTGGCCGAGCAATCGTACAGCATTGAGCGGATGCTGCAGCGCTCGGTGCAGGTGGAAAGCCTGTTTGACCTGTTCCAGCAGGCGCTGGATTCGGGATTGATCGGGGTGGATGAGGAAGGGGTGATCTCCGCTTGCAGCCCCAAGGCGGTGGATATCCTGGGCATCCCGCTGGACCAGCTGGTGGACCGGCAGGCCCAGGACGTGCTGGCCTTTCTGCCCTTTGCCGAAAGCCTGGCCGGGCACAAAACCATCCACAGCCGGCTGGTGGAGATCCGGGGCAATCCGGTATCGGTGAGCATCCATCCCTTTTTCCGGGACAACAACCTGACGGCGGCTTTCTGCATCCTGCAGCAGTTCCGAGACGAGGAGCGCCGCCAGCAGAAGATCCGCCGGCAGATTCTGGGCAAGGGCCATGTGACCAAGTACACCTTTGACAGCATCGTGGGGGAGAGCGCCGCCATGCGCAGCGCCAAGGCGCTGGCCCGCAAGATGGCCGCCAGCAACGCCTCCATTCTGATCACCGGAGAGAGCGGCACCGGCAAGGAGATGTTCGCCCACGCCATCCACGCGGTCAGCCCCCGGGCGCAGGAGCCTTTTGTGGCCATCAACTGCGCCGCCATCCCGGATTCGCTGCTGGAAAGCCAGCTGTTCGGCTATGAGGAAGGGGCCTTCACCGGGGCCAAGCGGGGCGGCCATATCGGCTTCTTTGAGGCGGCCCGCAGCGGCACCCTGCTTCTGGACGAGATCGAGGCCATGAGCCCCATGCTGCAGGTCAAGCTGCTGCGGGTATTGCAGGAGAAGGAGATCGTGCGGCTGGGCGGCACCGACGTGATCCATGTGGACGTGCGGATCATCGCCGCCTCCAACGTGGACCTGCCCGCCATCGTACATCAGGGCAACTTCCGCAAGGACCTGTTCTACCGGCTGTGTGTGCTGCCCTTGCAGCTGCCCCCGCTGCGGGAGCGCGGGCAGGATGTGCTGCTGCTCTTCACCCGCATCCAGGAGGGCATCGGATCCCATTTTCAGCTGTCCCCCGCCGCCCAGCAGATCCTGCTGCACCACCCCTGGGAGGGCAATGTGCGGGAACTGCGCAACTGTGTGGAGTACCTGGCCTATCTGGAAAAGCCGGTGATCCAGCCGGAGGATCTGCCCCCCACCCTGTTTGCCCCGGCGCGCGCCATCGACCCGCCGGTTGCCGCCGCGGACGGCCAGACCGCCCTGGCCCTGCGCCGGCAAGCCGGGCCGGACCTGCCGCTCTACCTGTTCGTTCTGGAACAGCTGGCCGGCAGCCCCTCGCTGGGGCGCAAGGCCCTGGCGGACCGGGCACGCCAGCGCGGGGTGGCCCTTACCGAACCGACCGCCCGCACCATTCTGGCTCAGCTGGAGCGTCTGGAACTGGTGCAGGCGCGCAAGGGCCGGGGCGGGACCCACATTACTCCGTTGGGCCAAACCATTTTCACCAGTTTACATGGATAATGGGTGAATATATGGCGTTTCTGCGCGCCTGTTTTTAACCTTTTTCTGCGGATGAACCTTCTTGCCGGGTTCATCCGCAGTATTTTTCTGTTATTTTTTCAACGAACCTCACAAAGATTCTTTTTCTGCTTTGTGCAATCCAACTATTTTTGCGCAAACCGACCATCCTTTTGCAGTTCCTTTGCAGATTTGGCCCGCTTCTTGCTTTGGTAAACACGGAACATCATGAAAGCGCCTGCTGGTGCTTGCTGTGCGAGATAGAAGGAGATGACACGATGCAGTATGATTTCAATCGTCCCATCGACCGGTGGAACAATTTTGCCGCCAAGTACGATGAGATGGAGAAAAACTTCGGCCGCCGGGACCTGATCCCCATGTGGATCGCGGACATGGACCTGATGACCGCCCAGCCCATTCTGGACGCCATCGACGCCCGCAACCGGCAGGGCATTTTCGGATACACCAGCCGCCCGGCCTCCTATTTTGAGGCGGTCTGCCAGTGGCAGGAAAAGCGCAACGGCTGGAAACCCGATCCGGAGATGTGCCTGTTCACCCTGGGGGTCGTGCCCGCTTTGTGCACCTTTGTGCGGGAGTATTCCCGGCCCGGCGACGAGATCCTGTTTGACACCCCGGTGTACGGCGAATTTTTTGAGTCGGTGGAGAACTGGGGCCGCAAGCCGCTGACCGTGCCTCTCAAGGAGGAAAACGGCTACTACTCGATGGACTTTGAGGCCTTTGAGGAGGCGCTCAAACGCCGCCCGCCGCTGTTCATCCTCTGCAATCCCCACAACCCGGTGGGCCGTGCCTGGACCCGCGAGGAACTGCGCCGGATGGGCGAGTTGTGCGTGCAGTACGGCACCCTGATCATCAGCGACGAGATCCACAGCGATCTGATGCTGTTTGGCCACAAGCATATCCCGATGGCCACGGTGAGCGAGGAGATCGCCGCCCACACCATCACCTGCACCTCCGCCACCAAGACCTTCAATCTGGCGGGCCTGCAGGCCGCCACCCTGATCTTCCCCAACGCGGAGCTGCGGGACATCTACCAGAAGTTCTGGAAATCCATGGACGTGCACCGGAACAACTCCTTCAGCCTGGTGGCGGTGGAGGCGGCTTTCCGGTACGGCGAGGAGTGGCTGGATCAGCTGCTGGCCCATCTGGAGAGCAACGTGCTCTATGTGGAAAACTATCTGCGGGAGAACATCCCTGAGATCACATTCCGTCGGCCGGAGTGCACCTACCTGCTCTGGCTGAACTGCAAGGCCCTGGGCCTTGCGGGGGACGCGCTGCCCCAGTTCATGATCAACGAGGCCCATCTGGCGCTGAACGACGGCCGGGGCTTCGGCAAGGCCGAGGGTGAGGGCTATATGCGAATGAACATCGCCTGCCCCCGCGGCACGGTGGAAAAGGCCATGGCCCAGCTCAAAGCGGCCGTGGACCGGAAGATGGGCCGCTGACACGCCGGCCCTTCCCTCAGTCTCGCTTTCTTCACGGGTACGAAGAAACGACGGATACATCTTATGTTAGGAGGAACCCTCATGGCAAAAAACAAATCCGCGGCCAAAGAAAAGAAGGGCTTCGTGGTGCGCGCGCTGGACGCGATCGAGCGTGCCGGCAACGCGCTGCCCAGCCCGGCCACCATCTTCCTGGTTCTGACCATCGCGGTCATGATCATCTCGGCTATCTGCGCCAGCCTGGGCGTGTCGGTGACCTATGAAACCATCGACACCGCCAACGGCAACCAGATCGTGGAGACCACCGTCAGCGCCGTGAACCTGCTGTCGGTGGAGTCGATTCGGCATCTGGTCACCACCATGGTGTCCAACTTCACCTCCTTCTTCGCCCTGGGCACGGTGTTCACCATCATCCTGGGCGTGAGCGTGGCCGACGGCTCCGGCATGCTGAGCGCGCTGCTGCGCAAGGCCGCCAAGTCCGCCCCCCGCAGCCTGGTCACCGCCATGGTGGTGTTCCTGGGCATTATGTCCAACATCGCCTCCTCCACCGGCTATGTGGTGCTGGTGCCCCTGGGCGCGATCCTGTTCATGGCGTTTGGCCGCCATCCCATCGCGGGCCTGGCCGCCGCGTTCGCGGGCGTGTCCGGCGGCTGGAGCGCCAACCTGCTGATCGGCACCAACGATCCCATGTTCGCGGGCATGTCCACCCAGGCCGCCAATATGCTGGATCCCAACTATGTGGTGTCTCCCCTGTGCAACTGGTTCTTCATGTTCGCCTCCACCTTCGTGATCACCGCCATCGGCACCTTTGTGACCGACAGGATCGTGGAGCCTCGTCTGGGCAAGTATGAGGGCGCCGTTGAGACCGACAGCGCCGACCTGACCGCCGAGGAAAAGCGCGGCCTGCGGTTCGCCGGCATCGCCGCCCTGGTGTACATCGTTCTGATCCTGATCGCGGTGGTGCCCACCAACGGCCTGCTGCGCAGCGAGACCGGCGGCTTTTTGTCCAGCCCCTTCATGAGCGGCATCATCTTTATCATGATGCTTCTGTTCCTGATCCCCGGTATCGCCTTCGGCCTGGGCGCGGGCACCATCAAGAACGACAAGGACGTTGTGGAACTGATGACCAAGGGCATCTCCGGCCTGGCCGGCTTTATGGTGCTGATCTTCTTCGCGGCCCAGTTCACCAGCTTCTTCACCTATTCCAATCTGGGCACCATCCTGTCGGTGGCCGGCGCCAACTTCCTGGAGAGCATCGGCTTTGTGGGCCTGCCGCTGATCATCGCCCTGATCATCCTGACCGCCATCATCAACCTGTTCATCGCCGTGGACTCCGCCAAGTGGGCCATTATGGCGCCGGTCTTTGTGCCCATGTTCATGCGGCTGGGTATGTCCCCGGAGTTGACTCAGGCGGCCTACCGCATCGGTGACTCCTGCACCAACATCATCGCCCCCACCATGCCCTTCTTCGTGCTGACGGTGGCGTTCTTCCAGAAATACGACAAGAAGGCCGGCATCGGCACCGTGGTCTCCACCATGCTGCCCTACTCGCTGTGCTTCCTGCTGGGCTGGATCGCACTGTTCATGGTGTGGTATCTGCTGGGCCTGCCTCTCGGCCCCGGCTCCCCCATGTTCTACCCTGCCTGATCCTCTCAAACCGCAAAAGACTGCGTGCCGCCTGCGCGCAGTCTTCTGCGTTTTTCACAATTCAACCGGCCCGCGCGGGCCAGAAACCGGAGGTAACCCTATGCTCCCTAAAGAAGGCCGTATCAAAGAACTGCTCCGCCGCCAGGGTCTGGACGGCGCCATCGTTTCCTCGCCGGAAAATTTCCACTACGTCACCGGCTTTGCCGGCCATCAGCACACCGTATCCCGCCAGCCGGGCTTTACCCTGGCGGTGATGAGCGCCCGGGACGACGTGCCCACCCAGCTGACCACCATGGACTTTGAGGTGCCCACCTTTGAAAAGAAGAGCGCCGGGCGCTTCATCGTGCGCAAGTACGACACCTGGGTAGGGGTCAAGACCTGGGATGAGATCGCCCACGGCGCGGTGGTGCCCGCGCCGGACAAGATGGAAAATTCCTCGGATCTTCTGAACAAGATGGTGCGGGAGATGGACCTGGCCGACAAGAAACTGGGCCTGGAACTTGACTATCTGCCCCTGAACTACTACAATTCCCTGTGCAAACTGTTCCCTGAAGCGAAGTTTGAAAACATTTCGGAGATGTTCGTCTACGCCCGCAGCGTCAAGACGCCCGAAGAGATCGAGATGTTCCGCACCCTCTGCCGGGCCGCTGACGAGGGCTTTACCGCCGTGAGCCGCATCGCCCGCCCCGGCGTGAGCGAGCGGGAACTGGTGCAGGAGTTCCGCCGCACGGTGATCGCCACCGGCAAGGCGGCCCCCAGCGCCTGGTCCATGTTCTCCACCGGCGAATCCGGCTCCCGGCTGACCCTTCCCGGGGACGCGGTGATCCAGAAGGGGGACGTGGTCAAATTTGACGCCGGCGTAAACGCCGAGTTTGACTTCTACACCACCGACACCTCCCGCGCCTGGGTCATGGACGGCGCCGATCCGGCCCTGTACAAGCTGAAAGACCGGCTGTACGAGGCCCAGCGCCGGATGATCGCCGCCGCGAAACCCGGCCTGCCCATCTGCGATCTCTACCATATCGCCTACGATTATGTGAAGGAGATGTACCCCAGCTACCGGCGCGGCCATCAGGGCCACAGCATCAGCATGGGCCCCGCCACCGCCGAAGCGCCCTACATCAACCCCACCACCACCCGTCCGCTGGAGGCCGGCATGATCCTGGCCATGGAGGTGCCCTGCTACATCGGCGGGGTGCAGGGCTTCAACATTGAGGACATGGTGCTCATCACCCCGGACGGCTGTGAGGTGCTCACCCCGCAGACTCCGCATTATCTCTGATTTGAGAAAGGCAAGGTACATACTATGAAGATTCTGATCGTAGGCGGTGTGGCCGGCGGCGCCGGCTGTGCGGCCCGGTTGCGCCGGAACGACGAAAACGCGCAGATCATCCTGTTTGAAAAGGGGGAATTCATCTCCTTCGCCAACTGTGGTCTGCCCTACTACATCGGCCAGGTCATCACCGACAAGGCCGAGCTGCAGCTGCAGACCCCCGAGGCGTTCCACGCCCGGTTCAACGTGGACGTTCGGGTGTGCCAGGAGGTCACCGCGGTGGACAGTGCCTCCAAGGTGGTGACGGTGCTCAACCACGCCACCGGTGAAACCTATACCGAAAGCTACGACAAGCTGGTGCTCTCGCCGGGCGCGTCCCCCATCCGTCCGCCTTTCCCGGGTATTGAGAAAAACCATGTGTTCACTTTGCGCAACATCCCGGACACCTACGCCATCTACGATTACATCGAGCAGGCCCGTCCCCGCACCGCCGCGGTGATCGGCGCCGGCTTCATCGGCCTGGAGATGGCCGAAAACCTGGCCGACCGGGGGCTGGCCGTGTCCATCGTGGAGGCGGCCCCCCACGTAATGGCGCCGCTGGACACCGATATGGCCCACATGGTGCACAACCGCATCCGGGCCGCCGGCATGGGGCTGTACATCGACCGCAAGTGCGCTGGCTTCACCGAGAACGGGGTGCTGCTGGAGGGCGGCGATGTGGTGCCCGCCGATATGGTGATCCTGTCCATCGGCGTGCGGCCCGAGACCCGCTTTTTGCAGGACAGCGGCGTAGAACTGGGCGCCCGGGGCGAGATCCTGGTGGACGAACAGCTGCGCACCAGCGTGCCGGACATCTTCGCGCTGGGCGACGCGGCCACCGTGCGCAATCTGGTCAGCGGCCGCCAGCAGGTGATCCCTCTGGCCGGCCCCGCCAACAAGCAGGCCCGGATCGTGGCCGACGTGATCTGCGGCAAGGACGCCCGCTACAAGGGCAGCATCGGCACCTCGGTCATGAAGTTCTTTGAGATGACGGTGGCCACCGCCGGCGAAAAGGAAGAGAGCCTGAAGGCCGCCGGCACCCCCTACCGCAAGACCTTCACCGTTTCCTCCAGCCACGCGGGCTATTACCCCGGCGGCACCCAGATGATCGTCAAGCTGCTCTACAGCCCGGAGGGCCGGGTGCTGGGCGCCCAGATCGTGGGCGGCGAAGGGGTGGACAAACGAATCGACACCCTGGCTGTGGCCATCCGGTTTGGGATGACCGTGTCGGATCTGGCGGAGATGGAACTGGCCTACGCGCCGCCCTTCTCCAGCGCCAAGGATCCGGTGAACATGGCGGGCTTTGTGGCCGAAAACGTGCTGGCGGGGACCATGACCCCCTTCTTTGTGGACGAGATCGACGCCATCCCGGAGAACGCGGTGCGCCTGGACGTGCGCAATCCGGAAGAACTGGCAACCCTGGGCAGCATCCCCGGCTTTGTGAATATCCCGCTCAACCAACTGCGCAGCCGGCTGGATGAGGTGGATCTGACCCGGCCGGTCTACGTGACCTGCCAGGTGGGCCTGCGTGGATATGTGGCCGCCCGCATCCTGGCCCAGCATGGCGCGCAGGTGTACAACCTGTCCGGCGGCTACACCCTGTACGCCAGCCGGATGAAGGATCTGGCCGGGCAGGGCGAAACGGCGGACAAGAACTGTGCCGCCTGCGGTATGCAGACCAAGGGATAAAAGGAGCGAAAGATCATGCTGGACCGTACTGTTTATGATACTTATGTGCGCATTTTGAAGCGGGAACTGGTGCCAGCGCTGGGCTGCACCGAGCCCATCGCCATCGCGCTGGCGGCCGCCAAGGCCCGTCAGGCCCTGGGCGAGGAGCCCCGCACCCTGCGGGTGCTGTGCAGCGGCAACATCATCAAGAACGCCAAAGGGGTGATCGTGCCCACCACCGGCAATATGCGCGGCATCGACACCAGCGCTGTGCTGGGGGCGCTGGCCGGCGACCCGGACCTGGGCCTGGAGGTGCTGAGCAAGGTGACCCCCGCCGATCTGGAGGCCACCCGCGCCATGCTGGACAAACATGTGTGCACGGTGGAACTGCTGGACACCCCCTCCCGGCTGCACATTATCGTGGAGATCACCGGCGACCACCACACCGCCCTGGCGGAGATCCGGGACGAGCACACCAACATTGTGCGGGTGGAACGGGACGGCGAGCGGCTGTTCTACAAAGAGGTGGAACAGACCCAGGATGACGACGCGGCCGAGGCCGACCTGGACGCGCTGAACCTGGCCGACATTCTGGAATTCGCCAACACGGTGGATCTGGAGGATATTCGCCCGACCATCCGCCGGCAGATCGAATACAACACCCGCATCGCCCAGGAGGGCCTGACCCACGCCTACGGCGGCCGGGTGGGCGCCACCCTGATGCGGCATTACGGCGGCGACGTGCGGGTACGGGCCCGGGCGCTGGCCGCGGCGGGCAGCGACGCCCGTATGGGCGGCTGCGTGCTGCCGGTGGTGATCAACTCCGGCAGCGGCAACCAGGGCATCACCTGTTCGGTGCCCATCATCGTGTATGCCAAGTACCTGTCCGCCCCGGAGGATGTACTCTACCGGGCGCTGGTGCTGAGCAACCTGACCGCCCTGCTGCAAAAGCGGGGCATCGGCCGGCTGTCCGCCTTCTGCGGCGCGGTGTGCGCGGCCTGCGGCAGCGGCGCGGGCATCACCTACCTGCACGGTGGCGACTACGACGCCATCAGCCGCACCATCACCAACACCCTGGCCAATGCCTCCGGTATCGTCTGCGACGGCGCCAAGGCCAGCTGCGCCGCCAAGATCGCCACCTCGGTGGACGCGGCGATCCTGGGCCACGAGATGTCGATGGACGGCAACACCTTCGGCGCCGGCGAAGGGCTGGTAAAGGAAAATGTGGAAAAGACCATTGCCAATATCGGCAAGATGGCCGCCGAGGGTATGCGGGAGACCGATACCGAGATCCTGCACCTTATGATCGACCAAACCTGCTGAGTGCCTTTTGCACCTCCTCACCTATCTCTATGGCGAAGGCCGGACCCGTTTGGGTCCGGCCTTTGTCGTTTCAGCCGATGCGCTGCTTCTTATCCAGCCGCATCCGGTCCGCGATCATGGCGATGAATTCCGAATTGGTGGGCTTGCCCCGCAGATTGTGGATGGTGTAACCGAAATACATGTTCAGGGTATCCACATCCCCCCGGTCCCAGGCCACCTCGATGGCGTGGCGGATGGCCCGCTCCACCCGGCTGGCGGTGGTGTTGTTCATCTTGCCGATCTCGGGATACAGCCGCTTGGTCACCGCGTTGATGTACTCCGGATCGGCCATGGTCAACAGGATCGCGTCCCGCAAAAACTTGTACCCCTTGATGTGGGCCGGCACCCCGATCTGGTGCAGGATCTCGGTAACCGCCGCCTCATCGTTGTCCACCATCACGTGAGGCCGCGGCGCCATGCCCGCCGCCCGCATCACCCGGGCCGCCAGCACCGTTTCATCAAACGGCTTGACAAAATAAAAGGAGAATCCGCTCTCCAGCAATTCCTGCTCCAGATCCTCGTTGCGGAAATTGCCGGTGACGAAGAACACGGTGTTGCCGCCGCCCGCCGCCGCGTACCGCTGCTTGACCGCCAGCGCGTCCAGCCCCGGCATAAAGGCTTCCAGCAGCACCGCCCGGGGCCGCTGTTCCAGCAGGCAGCGCAGCGCCGCCTCCCCGTCCCGTTCACAGACCGAAACCTCCACGCCCTTTTGCTCCAACGCGTTGCGGCACGCCTCGGTGGCCGCGCCGATGTCCGTCATCAAAAATCGAATTTTTTCCATTGTCTTCTCCTCCATTAGTTCTCCGTTGCGGCGGATTTCCTTGCCTGGAGTAGATTTTACCAGTTATTTCCAATTTGTGCAATAGATTCCAAATTTTTCCTGCGATTTTTTCTCGACACAAACCGTCAACACCGTCCGGTTTTCGTCTTTCCTCGCCCGCGTTGGGTCGAAACGGCAAAAAAACGGGCACAAAATTTTTGCGCCGCAGCCCAGCCAACTTGCTGTTTCGGCAACCTGACTTGCCGTTTGCGTCCTTGTTGTCTGGCTGGCAAGCCTGTATACTGGCATTGAGGAAACAGGCGGCCGCCGGTTCCCAGGAACAATTCTGCTGTACGGAGGAATGAACGATGAACCCTACGCTTGGAACCAAAATCAAACAGCTGCGGCTGCAAAAAGGCGTCACCCAGGAGGCCATGGCCAAAGCTCTGCATATTTCCTGCCAAACGGTAAGCAAGTGGGAAAACGACGTCTCGATGCCGGATATTCAGCTTTTGCCGCCGATCGCGGTCTACTTTGGCTGCCGGATCGACGATCTGTTTGACTTTTCGGAGCAGGCCCAGTTCGACCGCATTGCCCACATGCTGGAGATGCAGGAGACACTGACCGCCGAGGAATATCGTCAGGCCGAACTGTTTTTGAAAGGGCGGCTGGAAGAAGAAGGGGCGCGAAGCGATGCCCTGCGGCTTTTGGCGGAACTGTTCAACCACCGGGCTGACGCCTGGCGAAGAACGGCCGAATTCTACGCCCGGGAAGCCCTGGAGCGGGAACCGGAGGTCAAGCAAAACCACGACAACCTGCGCCGGGCGCAGGAAGGGACGGTGCCGGACTGGAGCTTTGCCAACCACAGCCGGCGCATTGCCTATTACCAGCAGTTTGTGCGCTGCCATCCCGCGTATACAAGCGGGTATTTGTGGCTGCTGGACGAACTGCTTGCGGATGGCCGTCTGGAGGAAGCACAGACCGTCTGCGATACGCTGCAGCGGCAGGACCACAGTTGCCGTGCCGCCTTTTACCAGGGCAGAATCTGCTGGCAACGGGGCGACCGGGATACCGCGCAGGCAGTCTGGGACCAGATGCTGACAGAACACAGCGACGACTGGCTGGCCTTCGCCTGCATGGCGGATGCCATGGCCGGCGCCTGCCGCTACGACGAGGCCCTTCAATACGCGCGCAAAGCACAGCAGCTGCAACCCTCTCCCAAATATGTCGATGCGCAGGTGGTCGCGGCGCAGATCCATGAGATCCGCAAAGACTACGAACAGGCGATCGAAAGCCGCCGGGAACAACTGGCCTTGTTGAAACAGGAGTGGGGCCTTACCGAAGGGCAGGATGTGGATTTTGTTCTCCGTGAGATCGACCGGCTGCGCCAAGCGCAGGAGAAACAGCTGCGGCCATGATCTCGTGTTCGCAGACGTCAGATTGTCTTTTTTCAAAACAAACACAGGCCCACACCGCCTTACTGCCGGTGTGGGCCGTTTTCATTTACGCGCTCTTCTGTTCTTCCACCAGGCTGTCCGCCGTTTCCAGCATCGTTTCGGCAAAGATGCCATAGCCACGGGTGGGATCGTTGACCAGTACATGGGTCACCGCTCCCACCAGCCGGCCGTTCTGCAAAATGGGGCTGCCGCTCATCCCCTGCACGATGCCGCCGGTGGCGGCAAGCAGTTCCGGATCGGTGACCCGAAGCACCAGATTGCGGTTCGGGTCCTGCCGGGAGAGGGTCACCTGCTCGATCTCCACGTCATAGAACTGTGGTTCGCTGCCCTCTATGGTGGTCATGATCCGGGCCGGACCCTCCTCCACCTCCTGGGCCTGGGCCACCGTCATATCCCGCCCCGTCAGCAGGGTCCGCACGGTGCCGTATACGCCGGTGGCGTCGTTGCCCAGCACCGTACCCACCGCGATCTGGCTGGCAAACCGGCCCTTCAGCTGGCCCGGATCGCCTATATGGCCCGCCTCGTAGCCGATGATCTCCACCGGCACGATCTCGCCGCTGCGCAGCGCGATGCTCTCACCGGTGTCCACGTCGCTGATGGAATGCCCCAGACCGGCAAACATCCCGGTGGTGTTGTCCACAAAGGTCAGGGTCCCCACCCCGGCGGAGGAGTCCCGCACCCACACGCCGGCCCGGTAACTGCCGTCGGAAACATCGGTCACCGGCGTGAGGGTCGTGATCGCCTGTGCCCCGTCCCGGTTGTAGACCACCGTACAGGGATCGGGCCCGCCGGCCTGTATGGCCTTGCGCAGATCGTCGTTGCCGGTGATCCGGACCCCGTTCACCGACAGGATCCAGTCCCCCATCTCAAGGCCGGCCTCCCGGGCGGGATTGCAGTACCCGGCGGCGGACCGGATATCGCTGAAGCCCACCACCAACGCCCCGTTTGAAAACATCTTGACCCCGAACGGGCTGCCGCAAACGGTCACCACCCGCCGGTCCACTACCACGGTGCGCACCGTCTTTACCGGGATCACCCCCCACAGGGTCAGGGTGGTATTGTAGCTGCCCCCTGCCGGTACCGCGGCCGCCTGCATGGCGGCAGCGCCCCGCTCGGCGGCGCGCACCCAGGGCATGGGCGCTATGGTCAGTGTCTGTCCCTGTGCCACAAGGAAGGTATCCGGCAGCCGGCTGAAAGTATACCCCACCAGTGCCAGAAACGCTATCCCCGCCACCATCGACAGCGCCGCGGCGCGGCGGAAAAATTTTCGCATACGGTTTGCCCCTTTCCTGCCGGCCAGAAACGCCCGGCGGAATTTTGGGGGCGGCGCAGACGCGCCGCCCCGGTTCTGTCAAACAGTATGCTCCGCTTGCGCAGGATTTATGAGCGGGGCTTGTAAAACTCTATTCATCCGTTAGAATAAGAGTAGTACGGACCGATCGGACAAGGAGGGGTATCCATGAATACGCCTGTAATCGAGATTCGCAGTCTGACCCGGGACTACGGCCGGGGCCGGGGCGTTTTTGGATTGGATTTGACGGTGGAGCAGGGAGAGGTATTTGCCTTTCTCGGGCCCAATGGCGCGGGAAAAACCACCACGATACGCCATCTGATGGGGTTTGTCAAGCCAAGGGCAGGCAGCGTGCGGCTGTTCGGGCAGGACTGCTTTGCCCACGCGGGCGAATTGCACCGTCGGGTTGGCTATCTGCCCGGGGAACTGGCCCTGCCGGAGGAGTTGACCGGCGCGGGCATGCTCGCATTTCTTGCCGGGCTGCGCGGCTGGAAAGATGAGCGCGACGCCGACGCGCTGGCCCGTCGGCTGGAACTGGATCCCCGCCAGCCTATCCGGCGAATGAGCAAGGGCACCAAGCAAAAGGTGGGACTGGTCTGCGCCCTGATGGGAGAGCCGGAACTGCTGATTCTGGACGAGCCCACCAGCGGCCTGGACCCGCTGATGCAGAACCGGTTTGTGGACCTGATCGGGGAGGCCCGGGCCCGAGGCGCTACCGTGCTGCTATCCAGCCATCTGTTTGAGGAGGTGGAACGCACCTGCTCCCGGGCCGCGGTACTGCGGGCGGGCCGTCTGGCTGCGGTGCAGCCCATGGAGCAGCTGCGCCGCAGCAAGAGCCGCCGGTATATATTTACCTTTGCCGATCCGCAAACGGCGGCAGCGGCAGCGGCCCGCTGGCCCCAAGCCAGGGCGGAAGGGATGCGGATGACCGCCCGCGTACAGGGAAGCGAGAGCCTCCCCGCCTTGCTGGCGCTGGCGGCAGAATACAAAGCCCGGGATCTGGAGACCCATGGCTTGACCCTGGAGGAAAGTTTTTACCAATACTACGAAAAGGAGGCGCGGATATGAACGGGGCACTTGTGCGGCGGGACGCCGCGCTGGCCTGGCGGCCCTTTCTCCTCATCGGGGCTGTGCTGGCCATGTACGCCGGTGTGGTGACCAGCATGTTCGACCCGGACCTGGGTGAGAGCCTTCGGATGATGATGGAGGCCATGCCCCAGATGTTCGCGGCCTTCGGCATGGCGGACCCGGGCAGCACGCTGGCGGGATTTCTGGCCAATTATCTGTATGGCTTTCTTTATATCGCCCTGCCGCTGGTCTTGATCCTGCTTTTGAACAGCCGGTTTCTGGTGCGATGGATCGACCAAGGCTCCATGGCCTGGTTACTGGCCGCGCCCCTGTCCCGCCGCAAATTGGCCGCCACCCAGGCGGCGGCACTGGTCGTGGCGGTGACCCTGTTGTGCCTGTGGATCGCCGGGTTGGGGCTTGGCTTTTCCACGGTGATGTTCCCGGGCGAGTTGGATATGACCCGATACGCGGTGATGAACCTGGGGCTGTGGGCCCTTTTGCAGCTTCTGGCGGCCCTCTGTTTCTTGGCCGGCTGCGCGGTGCCGGACAGCCGTCTGGCCACCGGCGCGGGAGGCGGAGTCTGCGTGGTGTTTGTGCTGGTGGATATGCTGGCCGGCATGGACGAGGGTTGGGAAGCGCTGCGTTTTTTCACCCCGCTTACCCTCTACGACCCTGCCGGCCTGGCGGCCGGCACAGCGCCCCTGTGGCCGGCCGCGGTGCTGACCGGGGCGGCGCTGATCCTGTACGCTGTGGGGATAGCGGTATTCTGCCGGCGGGATCTGAGCCTGTAAAGCCGGCAGGCGCAAAGAGAACCTTTTTCGCAAACAGGGGCGGCCCCCACTGGGGCCGCCCCTGTCCTTCTATTCCGCTTTACGCGATGACCACGGCGGTGCCGGATGCGCTGACCATAAGCATGCCATTGTCGCTGCCCAGCACTTCATAGTCCACGTCCACCGCCACCACGGCGTTGGCGCCCATTGCCTCGGCCCGCTGCTCCATCTCCCTGAGCGCGGCCTCCCGGGCCTGGATCAGTTCCTCTTCATAGGTGCCGGACCGGCCGCCAAAGAAGTTGCTGAAGCCGGCCATCATGTCCTTGACAAAGTTCACGCCGGCGATCACCTCGCCAAAGACAACGCCCTTATACTCCTGAATGGGATGGCCCTCCACCCCGGGGGTCGTAGTAACGATCATCGTATTTCCTCCTTATGGGTCACAGGTCGGATGCGCGGCCGTTCATTCCTTTGCCCGGCGGGGAATACGCACCCGCTGGACCCAGCCGATCAGCTGCCCGGAGATCAGCACCGTGAGCAGGGAATACCCGATACGCCCCAGCGGGATATAGCTTATCGAGAAGCCCAGCACCAGCAGGTCGAAGAGCAGATAGGCCCACTGCAGCGGAATACCGGTCAGCCGGGAGGTGGCCATGGCCAGCGCGTCGTCCCCGCTGGGAGCGCCGCCCGACCGGACCGCCAGGCCCACCCCCACGCCCACGAACAGCGCCCCCGCCAATGCCGCGACCAGCGGCCTGTCGGCCAGCTGCGGCCAAAGGGGATCGAACTGTTCGAACAGCGCGTAGAACACCGAGAATCCGCCGCCCGCCACCGCCGAGTACAGGATAAATTGGCGACCCAGAAGCCGCCATCCCAGCAGATAACAGGCAAGGTTCATCACCAGGCCGCTGGCGGCGGGCGAAAGCCCGAACCAATACTCCAGCAACAGGGTGAGGCCCAGCACACCGCCTTCAGTGACGCCGGAAAGAGAATGAACATTATAGAGGCCGAAGGCAAGGATCGCGCTGCCAAGCAGGGCGACCACACAGTTTTTCGGCCCAAGCCGGGTAAACACACTAACACATCCTTTCGTACCAATATTGTACCATATCTCCGCCTGGCCGCACAACCCCCTGCCGGCGGGAAGGATATGGCGCCTATCTCCATGATATGCCCGCTGGCGCAGGCGGTGCGAAAAAGGCGGCTGTGACCATCGCCGCCGGCACTTGAACGATTTAGAGAAAAAAAGTTTGCCAAAGCTGGCAAAATCCGTTACAATAATCGATATACAGCTTGCGCGTATGGGAAAGGCGCGCGGTATGGAGGGATTATTGTGGATGGGAATACCTGGAAAACCTTGATCGCCATGTGCTGTTACATGGCCTGCGTGGTGGCCATCGGGCTGTTCTTCGCCCGGCGCGCCAACCAGAGCACCGAAAACTACTTCCTGGGCGGGCGCAGCCTGGGGCCCTGGATCGCGGCCATGAGCGCCGAGGCCTCGGACATGAGCGGCTGGCTGCTCATGGGGCTGCCCGGCGTAGCCTACTGGTGTGGGATCTCCGATGCGGCCTGGACCGCCATCGGCCTGGCGGTGGGCACCTACCTGAACTGGCTTCTGGTGGCACGGCGGCTGCGCTGCTATTCGGTGGTGGCCGGGGACGCCATCACCATTCCGGAATTCTTCTCCGCCCGGTTCAAGGAGAAGAAAAAGATCCTGCTGACCATCTCGGCGGTCTTTATTCTGGTGTTCTTCACCGTCTACGCCGCCAGCTGCTTTGTGACCTGCGGCAAGCTGTTCAGCACCCTGTTCGGGCTGTCCTACCAGAGCATGATGGTGGCCGGCGCGCTGTTTGTGATCTTCTACACGGTGGTGGGCGGTTTTCTGGCCGAGAGCGCCTCGGATTTCATGCAGGCGGTGGTTATGATCCTGGCGCTGGCCATGATCCTGGGCACCGGCGTGGCGGCCGCGGGCGGTCTGGACGCGGTGCTGCAGAATGTGTCCGCCATTCCCGGTTTTCTGGACTTCTTCGGCATTGCCCAGCCGGTGCTGACCGCTGACGGGGTGCAGCAGGTGGCCAACGGCGCGCCCCAGTTTGGCGAGGCAGGCGCCTATGGCCTGCTCACCGTTCTGAGCACCCTGTCCTGGGGGTTGGGCTACTTCGGCGTGCCCCAGGTGCTGCTGCGGTTCATGGCCATCCGCAAGACCAGCGAATTGACCAAGTCCCGCCGGATCGCCACCGTGTGGTGCGTGATCAGCCTGGGCTGCGCGGTTCTCATCGGCTTGACCGGCCGCACCCTGTACCCCACCGCGCTGCTCACCGCCAGCGACGCGGAAAACATCTTCATCGTGCTCAGCACCAATCTGCTGCCCCCGCTGCTGGCCGGCGTGGTGATGGCCGGTATCCTGGCCGCCACTATCTCCTCGTCCGACTCCTACCTGCTGATCGCGGCCTCCGCTTTCGCCAAGAACATCTACCAGGGCGTTCTGAGAAAGGACGCCAGCGACAAAGCGGTGCTGTGGGTCAGCCGGGTGGTGCTGCTGGCGATCTCGGCCGTGGGCATGCTCATCGCCCTGGATGAAAACAGCGTTATCTTCACCCTGGTGGCCTTTGCCTGGGCGGGGTTCGGCGCCACCTTCGGGCCCATCATGCTCACCAGCCTGTTCTGGAAACGCACCACCTGGACGGGGGCCATCGCCGGCATGATCTCTGGCGCGGTGAGCGTCTTTGTGTGGAATCTGGCCATTAAACCGCTGGGCGGCATCTTCGGTATCTATGAACTGCTGCCCGCCTTCCTGATCAGCCTGATCGTGATCGTGGTGGTCTCGCTGCTGGGCAAGGAACCCGCCGCCGATATTCTGGCAGAGTTCAAGCTGGCCCGGGACAACGCCCGCAACAATATCTGAACACAGCGAAGCCCCTCTCTCCGGTCTGGAGAGAGGCTTTTATGTTCTTATTTTGTTTTTTCGGTCTGTTCCGGTTCCGGCGCGGGACCCGGGCGAGGCGAACCGGGAAACAAGGTGCGGTAGTCGATGCCCCGGCTGCGCAGCCGGGCGTGGGTGTTGGCCCGCAGCAGGCTGTAGCAGACCGAAGCCAGCGGGATCATGACCAGCATGCCGGCGATGCCCAGCAGGCTGCCGCCCACCGTGACCGCCGCCAATACCCAGATGGAGGGCAGACCCACACTGCCGCCCACCACCCGGGGATAGATCAGGTTGCCCTCGATCTGCTGCAAACAGAGGAAGAGCACCACGAACCAGAGCGCCTGGATGGGATCGTCCACCAGGATCAGGAACGCGCCCACCCCGCAGCCGATAAACGCGCCAAAGATGGGGATCAGGGCGGTAAAGGCAATGAGCACGCTGATCAGCAGCACATAGGGCATGCGGCAGAGGGTCATGGCCACAGCGAACAGACTTCCCAGGATCACCGCTTCGGTACACTGGCCGGAGATAAATTTGGAGAAGGTGCGGTGGGCCAGGCTGGCCACCTCCATCGCCCGGTCGGCCCGGGCACGGGGCGCAAAGGCGTAGAGCAGCATCCGGGCCTGGGTGCCCAGCCGCTCCTTCTGGGCCAGCACATAGACCGCGAAGCAGAAGCTGACAAAGAAATCGAACACGCCGCTCATCACGCCGCCCGCGGCGGTCAGGGTGCCGCCCAGCACCGCCACCCCACCGCTGGTCAGCCAGCTGGTAATGGTGCTGACCAGCCCTTTCCAGTCGGTGGTCATCATGCCGCCCACCGCCTCATCCAGGGCGGCGGCCAGTTCGGGGTAGGTATCCATCAGATCCAGCGCCCAGCGCTGCACCGAGGTCCAGAACAGAGGCAGCTGGTAGCCGATCTGGGTCACGGTGGCGCCCAGCTGGGGAATCACTAGCCCCAGCACCAGCGCGACCACCGCCACAACGGCCACCAGCACCAGCAGCATGGCCAGCGCCCGGCGTCGGCCCGGCTTCATCTTGGCGGGCAGCAGCTTTTCAAAGGCCCGCATGGGTACGTTCAGGATAAAGGCGATCGCACTGCCGATCAGGAACGGACGCAGCAGGCCGGTGATCCAGTTGACCAGATCCATCAGGGCCTTATGGTTCTGCAGCGCCCAGTACAACAGGATGCAGCCGGCCGCCAGCAGCGCGACGGTTCGCAGGGTGCGTTTATTCAGCTCCATGGTATTCCTCCCGGCCGGCAGCACGGCCGCTGTTTTTGAAAAAGTCTGACAATTCTACGATCCAGTATACCAGATTTCCCGCAAAATGGAATCCTTTTACGAATTTTTCCTTTACTCCAATACTTCCAGCGCCTCGTTCAGCAGCTGTCGCGCCTCCTCGATCCGGGCGTTGGCCTCCGCCAGCTGTGCCTGACATTCGGAGCAGTCTCCGCCGCCCGCGTCATTCTCAATCAACCGGCACCGGTCCTCCAGCAGGGCGGTCCACCAGATATTGCCCCCCAGCTGGAAGGTCACCCAGATGAATCCGCCGTACTCCTTTTCGCTCAACGCCACCGCCGGATAGGTGCCCAGCGGCAGGTAGCCCACCACGTCGTTCACGTCCGGCGAGTTGAAATACTCGCACCGCTCATTGAACACCTCCAGCAGCTGCCTTTCCAGCGGCATCATGACCGGGCCGGACTGGGCCGGGAAACCATTGTATCCTCCCTCCTGGATAAAGGGAAGAAAATCCACATAGCTGCGGTTCATATCCACGTTGCCCTGGATGCCGCTGACCTGCCCAGTGCTGGAATACTGCCACATGGTGTACCCGCCCTGATACCCCACATAGCCCCGGTAATCCGCGATCCAGAGCGGGTAGTCCGCCAGGGCGGTGGTGTCCAGATAGTTTGCGGCGAAAAAAGTATAGGTATAGTACCCTGCGTACCAGCCGTTCTGGTACAGAATGTCCATGGCAAAGCGGGTCAGATCGGTGACCTGCTTGCGGCTCAGAGAGGCAAAACTGGAATCCTCCATATCCACAAAGACCGGGTATTCCAGCTGATAGCCCGCCAGCGCCGGCAGAAACTTGTTCAGTTCCTGGATCACCGCGTCCTCGGTTTTGGCGTAGGTGTAGTAGTAGGCTCCCACCTTCAGGCCGGCGGCATGGGCGCCTTCCACATTTCGTTTGAAGTACGGGTCCACATACACGCCGCTGCCGTCGGTGGAGCCCACCCGCACAATGGCGAACTGCTGCCCGGCCGCGGCCACTCGGCTCCAATCGATCACGCCCTGGTAACGGGACACGTCGATGCCGTTCTCAAAGATCGTCGCCATATCCACTCCCCCTTTTTGCCCATTGTATGCGGGCAGGGGGCGGGAGAGTGACCGCCGGCGGTAAAAATCAGATCACCAGGCCGCCGTTGACGCCCAGCACCTGGCCGTTGATGAAGTCCGAGCCGGGATCGGCCAGGAACGCCAGTGCCCGGGCCACCTCCTCCGGAGTTCCCAGACGGCCCGCCGGGGTCTCCTCGGCCAGGGCGGCCTTATCCACGGCGGAGAAGCCCGCCATCATGTCGGTTTCCACTACGCCGGGGGCCACACAGTTGACGGTGATCCCGCTGGGGCCCACCTCTTTGGCCAGCGCCCGGCCCAGCCCGATCAGCCCGGCCTTGGCGGCGGAATAGGCCGCCTCGCAGCTGGCCCCCACCTGGCCCCACATGCTGCTCACCAGCAGGATGCGGCCCCACTTGTTGTGGATCATGGCGGGCAGCGCCGCCCGGCAGCAGTAAAAAGCGCCGGACAGATCCACGTCCAGCACCCGCCGCCAGGCCGCGTCGGTCATATCGGTGAGCAGCCCCTGCCAGGCCACCCCCGCGTTGCAGACCAGGATATCCGGCGCGCCCAGTTCCCGCTTTACGGCGGCAAACAGTTCCCTCACCGCGTCCGGGTCGGACACGTCGGCGGCAAACCCCCGCACGCCGGGCAGTTGTTGTTCCAGCGCGGCGGCGGCTTCGGCGCTCTTTTCATAGCAAAAGGCCACCCGGCAGCCGCGGGCGTGGAAGGCCCGCACGGCGGCGGCCCCGATGCCCCGGCTGCCCCCGGTGATCAGTGCGACAGGTACGGCGGGCAGGCTCATGGCGTTTCCTCCTTGTGTTCCGCTTGCGCGGCGGCGCGGCGCGCCTTGCGCAGCTGCCAGGCGGTGGGGATGCCCAGGGCTTTCTGTTCAGCCCGCCGGGCACGCAGCGCGGCAAAAAACTCCGCCAGCAGCGCGGCGGACTCCGCTTCCAGCAATCCCCCCTCCACCCGGGGATGGTGGTTGAAGGGCAGGGCGGCCAGGTCCACCACCGAGCCGCAGCAGCCGGCCTTGGCATCCGGCGCGCCGTATACCACCCGGGGAATCCGGCTGTTGAGGATCGCGCCCATGCACATGGGGCAGGGCTCCAGGGTGACGAACAACTCGCACTCCCACAAGCGCCAGCCGTCCAGCGCCCGGCAGGCCGCGTCAATGGCCAGCAATTCCGCGTGGTGGGTGGCGTTGCGCCCGGTCTCCCGGGTATTGTGGGCGGCGGCCACCACCTGGCCGTGGCGGGCCACCACCGCCCCCACCGGCACCTCGCCCAGGGCGGCGGCGGCGCGGGCCTCGTCCAGCGCCCGGCGCATCAGTTCTTCATCGGTCATAGCAGCGGCTCCTTTTTCAAAAGATTCCGGCGCAGCGGGCAGCAAACACCCCGCCCAACGTCAGCATGGCGGCCAGCCAGACCGGGCTTTGCAGCAGGATCATCGGGCCGGCGGCGCTTTTGGGCACGAGCATCCGGCGGCGCACCGCCCGCCGCAGCGCTGCCGCTCCCCAGACCGGAAAGGCGATCGCGGCCGCCAGCTGTACCCCGCCCGCCAGTTCCGGCGAACTGTATTGCAGCAGCCAGGCGGCGGCAAAGGCCAGCAGATTGTTGGTCAGGTGGGCGGCCACGGCGGGGGCCAGGCTGCCGGTGGCCTCCACCGCAAGGCCCATGACCCAGCCGGTGAGCAGCGCCACGATCGCCTGACCGGGACGGCTGTGCAGCAGCGCGAACGGCACCGCCACCGCCAGCGCCGCGGTGACCCCGCCGCCGGGCCGCAGGGTCCCCTGCAGCACGCCCCGGAACAGCAGTTCCTCCCCCAAAGCGGGTACCAGGCAGATCTGCAAAAAGGCCCAAAACAGCGGCGCGCCGGCCCGGGGAAGTTCCAGCTGCTGGCCGGCGCCCATTCCCAGCGCGCCGGCCAGCAGATTGGCCAGCATCGCCGCGCCCAGCGCCATCGGGGTCCACAGCGCCATACCGCCGGGCGCCGGAGGCACCAGCCCCAGACGGGCGCGGCCCGGCCGCAGCACCAGGATCAGCAGCCCGGCGGGGATGGCCAGGCTGCCCGCCGTGACGGCCAGCTGCACGATCAGGCCGGCGCTATGCCCCAGGCCCGCCGGGTTTGCCAGGGTGGCCCCGGGGAAAGCCGCGCGCAGCGCCAGCCCCGCCGCCAGCTGCAGCGCCAGGCTTGCCGCCAGATAGCCCAGCGCGCCCAGCCCAATCAGACCGGCCCGGCGGGCATAACGCGCCTGTGCCGCCTGTTCCACGCTCACCGCCCCTTTCCGTCTTCTCTAGGCCTATTGTAACGGAAAACCCGCGCCCCTGCAAGGGGCGCGGGTTTTCCCGGCGGCAGATCACAACATGGTGGTATGGATCGCCTCCACGATGGTCTGGCGGGCCAGCCGCCGCCGGGCCGCCCAGCCTGACAGGCCGCAGACCGCGAAGACCAGCACCACTGCCAGTACAAAGCCCTCCGGCGGCACCTGGAAATCGGAATAGAAGTTCAGGCTGATGGCCCGGTGTTCCAGCGCCAGCACCGCCATCCCCACCGGCACGCCCCAGCACAGGGCCTTGATGCCGTAGAACAGGCTTTCCAGCCGCAGCATCCGGGCAAAATCTTTCGGAGTGACCCCCACGCTGCGGAGCATGGCGTACTCCCGGGCCCGCAGCTCAAAACCGGTGGTGACGGTGTTGTGGATATTGGCCGCGCAGACCAGGCACAACAGCACCACGAAGCCCCCGCAGAACACCCGCAGCAGGAAGGCGAAACTCTGCATACCGCTCATATCGCTCACGCCGGCGCTACGGTAGGCGCTGATGCCGTCGGGGTCGGCGCTGGCCCATTCCATCAGGCTGTCCTGCAGCCGCAGCGGGTCGCCGGCGCCGGTGTAGAGCACCGTCCAGAAATAGGCGCCGGTGCGGCTGGCCGCCGCCTGCCGGGCCAGGAAAGCGTCGAACACCGTGCGGCTGGTGACCAGCTGCACCGTGAGCCCCTCTCCGGCCAGGGTCGTGTCCCCGCTGTTGGCCGGGGCCTCGGCGGCCAGCGCCGTCACCCGCCAGGTGTCGGCAAAGCCGCCCTCGCCCAGATCAAAGGTCTGGCTGAAGCCCTTCTCGATCCGCAGCGCGTTTTTCAGCTGGGCAAAGCTGCCCAGGTCGGCCAGGTAGTTGTCGGTGACCAGCACGCAGTCCAGCAGGTCGGTGTCCAGGGTAACGCCCCGGCCGGCCCAGGCGGCAAAGTCCTCGTCCTCCAGCACCAGCAGCATGGGCTGGACGGTATAGACGCCCCCTGCCGCCAGAGGCGCCAGGCCCATCTGCACCCGGTATTCGCTGCGCTCGTCCAGCCAGCGGCGGGCGGGGGCGCTCAACTGGCTCTCCGGCACCTGCCAGGAACCCATCTGGCCCACCTCAAGGCCGCCGGTGACCTGGCTCTCCCCGGCACCGGGCAGCGCCTGCATCTGTGCCAGCAGCGGCGCGGGATCGACGGTCGGATCGCTCAGCCCCACGGTGGCGTGGGCCGGCGGAATGTCCGAGCCATAGCGCATGGTCACCGATTGGTCCACATAGAAGGAAAGACCGCTGGCTGCCAGCAGCATGACCACGCTGAGGGCCAGGGAGAGCACAATGGCCCGGTATCGCCCCCGGCTGCGCTTGCAGTTTTTCAGTGCCAGCGCGCCGGTGAAGCCAAACAGGCGGCGGGTGATACCGCCGATTTTCGTGTCACGGGGGCGCAGACGCACCTCGCCCTCCCCGCGGATGGCGTCGATGGGGCTGACCCGGCTGGCCCGGTAGGCGGGCCGCAGAGCGCTGACCAGCAGCGCCAGGGCGGCCAGAACAGCGGCCCCCAGCAGGGGCAGCGGCCGCACCGCCAGGTACAGCGGCACGCCGAACCGGAACAACTCCTGCACCTGCCGGCTGACCAGCGGCAGGGTGACGGCCATGCCGGCGCAGCCCGCCGCCAGCCCCAGCGGAATGCCCGCCAGCCCCAGCAGCAGCGCCTCATACAGCACGCTCTGGCGTTTCTGGGCCCGGGTGGCCCCCACGCTGGCCAGCATCCCCAGCATCCGGGTACGCTCGGCCAGGCTGATGGAGAAGGCGTTCTGCGCCAGGGACACCGCCCCCACCAGGATCACCGCCAGCACCACCCCCATCAGGCTGTAGAAGGCGGTGAGCAGCCAGCTGCCCTCCTGGTCCACCCCGGCGTAGAGCAGCAGCGACCGGTTGGTGAACCGGCCATCAGTTTTCGGATCATACTCCGGGTCCTCCGCCTTTTGCCAGGCGGCGATATCCTCCATCACCTGCCAGATCTCCCCGGACAGGTGTTTCATGGTGAAATAGGCGCCCCACCGGCTGCCGGCCGGGGCGCTGTCCAGAGCAGTGAAGCAGGGCCACCAGCCGGTGAAACCGTCGGAAAAGCCGCCCAGCTCCACCACACCGGTCACGGTGAAAACTGCGCTGCCCACCGGTTCGGTGTGGTCAAAGCCGGTGGGCGAGGGGCTCCACTGGCCGGTCTGGGCCTGGTAGAACGGCTCGCCGTCCGGGTCGATGCCGGACACCGACCAGGCCCGCACCAGGTCCAGGGTGACCTGGCTGCCCACCGTCCAGCCGGTCTGCTCGGCCAGCTGTTTGCTGATCGCCAGCTGGCGGGAGGTTTCGGGCAGGGCGCCCTCCACGCACTCCACCCCCAGCAGCTGGTAAAAGGCCTCGTTGGCCCCGAACAGGGCCGCGCCGGCGTAGTTTCCGCCCTCGGCCGGGTCCAGGCCCCAGTTGGCGGTGAGGGCTACCTGGTCCATCCGGAAATCGTCGGCCACCTGCTGTGCCACCGCCTCGCTGGTGTTGAGGACCCGGCCGTGCCAGCTGCCCATGTCGGCCACCGCCTGGCGGCGCATCAGATCCAGAAAGGAATCCGCCCCGGCAAACACCGCCGTGAGCATCGCCACCGACAGTACCACCCCCACCAAGGTGGTCAGGGTGCGCCGGGGCTTGGCCCGCATCTGGGCCCGGGTGAGAGAATGAATCACATTCATGGCCGCACCGCCTCATCCCGGGTGATGCGCCCGTCCTCAATGGTGATGAGCCGGTCGGCCTGGCGGGCGATCCGCTCGTCGTGGGTGATGACCAGCAGGGTCTGGCCCTTTTCCTCATGGAACCGGCGCAGCAGGGCCATGATCTCGGCGCTGTTGCGGCTGTCCAGGTTGCCGGTGGGCTCGTCCGCCAGCATCAGCGCCGGGCTGGCGATCAGCGCCCGGCCGATGCTCACCCGCTGCTGCTGCCCGCCGGACAGCTGGTCCGGCAGATGGTTCAGCCGGTCAGCCAGGCCCAGGGTATCGGTCAGCCGATCCAGCAGGGATCTGTCCACCCGCCGCCCGTCCAGCAGCAGGGGCAATGTCAGGTTTTCCCGCACATTCAGCACCGGGATCAGGTTGTAAAACTGGTACACCAGCCCGATCTGACGGCGGCGGAAGATGGCCAGCGCCGTCTCATCCATGGCGTACAGATCGGTGCCCTGCACCAGCACCCGGCCCGCGGTGGGCCGGTCCACCCCGCCCAGCAGGTGCAGCAGGGTGCTTTTACCGCTGCCGGACGGGCCCATAATGGCCACAAACTCCCCCTTTTCCACTGAAAAGGACACATCGTCCAACGCGGTCACCTGCGCGGCACCCTGGCCGTACCGGCGGGTCAGGTGTTCCACTCGAAGCAATTCCATGGTTGCTCTCCTCCTTGTCACGGTTGGGCGGGGCCTTTCCCCTTCCCTCCCTTAGTCTACCCGGCCCGGGTGACCGGGCCGTGACCGGGCGGGTGACAGTTTGCTCACAAAGCGCCGGGGCGCATGGGCAGCCGCAGGGTGAAGCGGGCCCCGGGGCCATCGGCGCGGTTTTCCGCCGTGACCTCCCCGCCCTGAGCGCGGGCCAATTCCCGGGCCAGGGCCAGACCGATGCCCGCGCTGCCCGGGGCCGCGTTGGAACCCCGGTAGAACCGCTCAAACAGGTGGGGCATGTCCTGCGCCGGGATGCCGGGGCCGTTGTCCTCCACCGTGATGCGGGCGGCCAGGGCGTCCTGGCGCAGCCGCACCGTCACCCGGCCGCCCTCCGGGGCATGCTCCGAGGCGTTTTTGATCAGGTTGGTCACCGCCTCGGCGGTCCATTTTTCGTCCCCCTGCCAAGGCGGGCCCTCCGGGCAGTCCAGCTCCAGCGTCTGGCCCCGCAGCTCCAGCGCCACCCGCACCGGGGCGGCGGCCTGGCGCAGCAGCGCGGGCAGATTCACCGGGGCGGGGTCCATCACCAGGCAGCCCGCGTCCAGCCGGGAGAGGGTGAGCAGCCGCTCCAGCAGCCACTGCATCCGCTCCAGCTGGGCGGTGAGCTGGCCGGTGAACTCGGCCCGCTTTTCGTTTGGCAGATCCGGCCGGGCCAGCAGATCGGCCATGACCAGCATCCCGGTGAGCGGGGTGCGCAGCTGGTGGGAAACACTGCCCAGCAGCCCCTGCAAAAACTGCTTGTCGTGGGCCAGCTGCTCGCTCTGCTGGCGCAGGGTGACGGTGATCTTGTGCAGATCGTTTTTCAGAAGGCTCAGCTCGCCCTCCCGGTTGTCCCGGATGTCCAGCAGTTCGCCCCCGGCGTAGACGCTGGCCAGGTACTCCCCCAGCTGGCGCAGGCGGGCGTAGCGCCGGGCGGTGACGGCCAGCCAGACCACCCCCACAAGAGCGGCAAAAACCGCCCCGGCCAGCCCGGCGGCCAGGCCGCCCAGCGCACCGCAGACGCAGCCCGCCGCGGCGGTCAGGGCCAGGGTGGCCGCCAGCGGCCCGGTCAGTTCCTTATTGCGCAGCATGGTCAGCCTCCAATCGGTAGCCGATGCCCCGCACGGTGACGATCAGCGGCTTGTCCGGGGATTCCAGCTTTTCCCGCAGCCGCTTGATGTAGACCGACAGGGTATTGTCGTTGACAAAGTTGCCCGCCACGTCCCAGATGCCCTCCAGCAGCTGACCCCGGGTAAGGGTCTGGCCGGGATGGGCCAGGAAGGTCAGCAGCAGCCGGTATTCCAGGGCGGTGAGCGCCACCGGCTGCCCCCGGCGGCTCACCTGGGCCCGCTGCATATCGATGGTCACATCCCCCAGGCGGGCGATGTGCTCCCCGTCGCCGGCGGCCCGGCGCAGCACCGCCCGGATGCGGCTGGCCACCTCCCGCAGCCGGAAGGGTTTTACGATGTAGTCGTCCGCCCCCATGTCCAGCCCCAGTACCACGCTGCCCTCGTCCCCCCGGGCGGTGGCGAAGATCACCGGAATGCCCCGGCTCTTGGCCGCGGCGCACAGTTCATAGCCGCTGCCGTCCGGCAGGCCCACGTCGGCCAGCAGCAGGTCGAAGGGGCTGTTTTCCAAAGCAGCGCGGCCCGCGGCCAGGGTGGCCAGGCAGGTGACCGTCCAGCCCTCCTGTTCCAGGGAATAGGCCAGCCCCCGGGCGATGGTGTCGTCGTCTTCGATCAACAGGATACGGGTCATACAGGGTTCCTCCTTGCGGACAGGATATACGGTCTTATTATACGCCATCCGCGCCCCGCGCGCGTGACCGTTTTGTAAGGAACGCAAAAACGCCCCGCCCGATGGGCGGAGCGTGCGGTTTCAGAAACGTTCCAGGCAGGCCAGGATTCCGTCGGCGGAGATGTCCGGCGCTGTGGCAAAGGGGGCGGCGGTGTGCCGGGTCAGCTCGCCGGCGGTGACCGGCCCGATGCAGACGCACTTCACCTCGGCCTGCGGCGCGCCGAAGGCCTCGCAGTAGGCCCGCACCCCGGCGGCGCTGCCGAACACCAGCGCCTCCCCCGCCCGGGCCGGGGCCAGCGGCTGGTAGACGGTGCGGTAGAGCGGGTGCTCCTCCACCGGATACCCGGCTTCGCGCAGCATCCGGTGCAGCAGCGGGGTGCTGTTCTCCGCCCGCAGCAGCAGGATGGGCTGCCCGGCGGGCACCGAGGCAATCAACCGGCGGCCCAATTCCTCGCCGGTGGCGGTGGCGGGGCGCAGATCGGCCTGGATGCCCTGCGCCGCCAAAGCGGCGGCGGTGGCGGGGCCGATGGCGGCAAACCGGCAGCCGGCCAGCCGGCGCAGGTCCACCCGGTTTTCCCGCAGCAGGCCGAACAGCCGCTCCACCCCGTTGGCGCTGGT
>CALXIA010000021.1 GCA_944388245.1 uncultured Gemmiger sp.
GCGGTTTTCCTGGTTGACGCGGGTGGCGCTGGGGTCGTAGTCGATGGGGGTGATGTTGGCCTGGGGATGCAGCGCCCGGATCTTGCCCACCATCCCCTTGCCGCAGATGTGGTTGGGCAGGCAGCCGAAGGGCTGGGCGCAGACGATGTTTTCGTAGCCGCTCTGGACCAGTTCGATCATCTCGGCGGTGAGCAGCCAGCCCTCCCCCATCTTGTTGCCCATGCCGATGATGCCGTCGGGCAGGGTGCGCAGCACGCTGAAGGGGGCCGGGGCGTGGTAGCCCGCCGCCTTGAGGGCGTCGCACAGGGCCTTTTCCAGCCCGTCCAGCCAGCGCAGCAGCAGTTCGGGGGCCAGTTCCCCCAGCTTGCTGCCGCCGTACAGCCGCACCGTTTCGCTCATGTTGAAGCAGCAGTACTGCACAAAGCCCAGCAGCCCCGGCAGGTTGACCTCGCAGTCCTGGGAGGCCAGGAACTCCTCCAGATTGTTGTTGCCCAGGGGGGAGTATTTCACATAGATCTCCCCCACCACCCCCACCTTGACCTTGGGGGTATGGGTCTTGGGGATGGCGGCGAACTCCTTGGCGATCACCGGGAAGGTGCGCTTCATCTCGGGAGCGGAGTAGCCCTTGCCCGCGTGGATCTGTTTGGTCAGGGCGGCGATCCACCTGTCGGTCAGAGCGGCGGCGGCCCCCTTCTCGTTCTCGTAGGGGGCGGTCTGGTTGCGCAGGGTCATGAGCAGATCGCCGTAGAGCACCGCGGCGATCAGCATCCGGGCCAGCGGCAGGGTCATCTGGAAGCCGCTGTCCTTCTCCAGGCCCGAGAAGTTCAGGCTGGCCACCGGCACCTGCTGGTAGCCGGCCTTGTACAGGGCCTTGCGCAGCAGGTGGATGTAGTTGGAGGCCCGGCAGCCGCCGCCGGTCTGGGTGATCAGCAAAGCGGTGTGGTCCAGGTCGTACCGGCCGCTGTTCAGCGCGTCCAGGAACTGGCCGATGACCAGCAGAGCCGGGTAACAGGTGTCGTTATGGACATATTTCAGCCCCAGCTGGGCCACCTGCTCGCCGCAGTTGCCCAGCAGTTCCACCCGGTAGCCCTCCCGCTCCATGGCCGCCTTCATGAGTTTGAACTGCAGCGGGGCCATGTTGGGCACCAGGATGGTGTGGGTGCGCTTCATGTCCTTGGTGAATTTTGCGGTGGTGTATTCCATGGTCGTACCTCACTGTGCGCTCGCGCGGGCGCGCTGCTTTTCATCCAGCGCCGCGAACAGGCTGCGCAGCCGGATGTTCACCGCGCCCAGGTTGGTGATCTCGTCGATCTTCAGCTGGGTGTACAGCTTGCCGCCGTCGTGCAAAATCTCCCGGGTCTCGTCGGTGGTGATGGCGTCCAGGCCGCAGCCGAAGCTCACCAGCTGCACCAGTTCCATGTCGGGCTGGGTGGTGCAGTATTTGGCGGCGGCGTACAGCCGGCTGTGGTAGGTCCACTGGTTGAGCACGGTGGTGGCGAATTTCTGCTCCAGCCAGCTCACGCTGTCCTCGGTGACCACGGCGGCCCCGTGGCGGCAGATCAGCTTGTCGATGCCGTGGTTGACCTCCGGGTCCACATGGTAGGGCCGGCCCGCCAGCACCACGATCCGCTTGCCCTCGGCCCGGGCCTGCTGGATGATCTCCGCGCCCCTGGCCCGCACCTGGGCCATGTGCCGCTCGTACTCGGCCCAGGCCGCGTCGGTGGCGGCGGCCACCTCCTGTTTGGAGATGCCCGCGAAGTACTTGGCCAGGATGGCGGTCATGTGCACCACAAAGTCCTTGCGCCGGTGGATGCCCAGATAGTCGTAGATGAATTTGGTGCCCTCCAGTTCGGGGCAGTTGCCGGCGATGACCTCCGGATAGTAGGCCACCACCGGGCAGTTGTAGTGGTTGTCGCCCAGGCCCTCGTCCACGTTGTAGGTCATGCAGGGGTAGAAGATGGCGTCCAGCCCCATCTGGGACAGCGCATGGATATGCCCGTGGGCCATCTTGGCGGGGAAACAGGCGGTGTCGCTGGGGATGGTGCCCTGGCCGGACTGGTACAGTTCCCGGCTGGAGACCGGGCTGGTGACGACCGCAAAGCCCAGGCTGGTGAAGAAGGCGTGCCAGAAGGGCAGCAGTTCGTACATGTTCAGCACCAGGGGGATGCCGATGCGGCCCCGCACCCCGCTTCCCGGCTTGTAGGAGGCCAGCAGCTGCTGTTTGTACTCGTACAGGTTCAGGCTGTCGCCGGCGGCGCGGCCGGTGACCGGCCGCTCGCACCGGTTGCCGCTGATGAGCTTCTTGCCGCCGGAGAACAGGTTCACCGTCAGCTGGCAGTGGTTGCCGCACAGCCCGCACTGCACGTTCTTGACCTCCTGGGTGAAGTGTTCCAGTTCGTCGGGCCCCAGAAGGGTGCTGACATGGTCCGCCCCGGCCAGGCTCTTGCCGTGGAGCGCCGCGCCGAAAGCGCCCATCAGGCCGGCAATGTCCGGGCGGATGACCTCCACCCCCATCTCCTGCTCAAAGGCGCGCAGCACCGCCTCGTTGTAGAAGGTGCCGCCCTGCACCACGATGTTGCGGCCCAGTTCCTCCGGCCGGGAGGCGCGGATGACCTTGTACAGGGCGTTCTTGACCACGCTGATGGACAGGCCGGCGGAGATGTTCTCCACGCTGGCGCCGTCCTTCTGGGCCTGCTTGACGCTGGAGTTCATAAAGACGGTGCAGCGGCTGCCCAGGTCCACCGGCCGGTCGGCAAACAGGCCCAGGGCCGCGAATTCCTTCACGTCGTAGCCCAGCGCCTGGGCGAAGGTCTGCAGAAAGCTGCCGCAGCCGGAGGAGCAGGCCTCGTTCAGGAAGATGTCGCTGATGGCCCCGTCCGCGATCTTGAAGCACTTCATGTCCTGGCCGCCGATGTCGATGATGAAGTCCACGTTGGGCATGAAGTGGCGGGCGGCGGTGAAGTGGGCCACCGTCTCCACCACCCCCCAGTCGGCCCCGAAAGCCTGCTTGACCAGTTCCTCGCCGTAGCCGGTGGCGGTGGCGCTGGCCACCCGCAGGCCGGGATGGTCGGCGTAGAGTTTTTGCAGCACGTCCCGGATCAGCGGCACCGGGTTGCCCAGATTGGGCTGGTAGCTGGTGAAGAGCAGGTTGGCCTCGTCGTCGATCACCACCAGCTTGACGGTGGTGCTGCCGGAGTCGATGCCGATATGTACCGGCCCCACCTCCGGGCCGAAGGGCCGGTGAGGCACGCAGGCCTTCAGATGCCGGGCGTGGAACTCGTCGTACTCCTGCCGGTTTTTGAACAGCGGCGGCTGGCTGGCATAGTCGGCCTGGGCGCTGTACTGCTCCAGCCGGTCCGCGATCTGGGGCAGGTTGAACTCCTGGTCGGCGTAGAAGGCCGCGCCCAGCGCCACAAAGAGCAGGCTGTTCTCCGGGCAGGTGCCGGTGACCTTCAGGGTGCGGTCAAAGCTCTGGCGCAGCACCTTGCTGAAGGTGAGCGGCCCGCCCAGATACAGCACCCTGCCCTGGATGGGCCGGCCCTGGGCCAGGCCGGCGATGGTCTGGTTGACCACCGCCTGGTAGATGCTGGCGGAGATGTTCTCGGCGCGGGCGCCCTGGTTGATTAGCGGCTGGATGTCGCTCTTGGCGAACACGCCGCAGCGGCTGGCGATGGTGTAGGTCTTTTCCGCCTTCTGGGCGGCGGCGTCCATCTGATCCGGCTCCATCTTGAGCAGGGTGGCCATCTGGTCGATAAAGGCGCCGGTGCCGCCGGCGCAGCTGCCGTTCATCCGCACCTCGGTGCCGCCGGACAAAAACAGGATCTTGGCGTCCTCGCCGCCCAGTTCGACGATCACGTCGGTGTCGGGGCACAGGCGGGTGGCGGCCACCCGGGTGGAGAACACCTCCTGCACGAAGGGCACCCCGCAGCTTTGCGCCAGGCCCATGCCGGCGCTGCCGGAGATCGCCAGCCGGGCGGTGGCGGAGGGAATGGCCTCCCGCACCACCCGCAGCAGCAGTTCCCGGGCTTTTTCCACAATGTGGCTGTAATGGCGTTCATAGGTATGGAACACCAGCTTGTCTTGGTCGTCCAATACGGCGCACTTGATGGTGGTGCTGCCGATGTCCAGGCCAACTCTCATATTGTACCTCCCTGGCAGGCGCCGTCCCCCCCGACGGCGCGAAACAAAATAGAACGAACCAACCGCGCGGGCCCGGCCGGGCCGGACAGGCCCGCGGACACGCGCGGCGGATCAACGGAACGCTGCCCGGCCCCGGCGCGGGCACCTGCCGGGGAACCCTTCTCCCCGGCAAACGGCACCGCGGCGCGGATTGGCGGCCATACGGCAGGAATTTCGTACACGTTCCTATTAAAACACTCCTCTCGACAAAATGTCAAGGGGTTTGCCCGGGCAGGGGCGGCAAAGGCAGATTTTGGCGGCAAAAACCTCCACCGCGGCCGGCATCCTCTTGCACACCGGGGCCGGGTATGGTATAGTTGTGCAGGGAAAAGGGCACACTATTGCCGCCCTTACCTATTATAGAGAAGGAGAGATCATTTATGAAACGTTCTGCGATTCGCGTAGCTGTTCTGGTACTGGTGCTGGCCCTGGCGGCCGGCCTGCTGACCGCCTGCGGCGGCGGCGACAAGGCTGCCTACACCGCCGGCACCTACACCGGCACCGCCCAGGGTTACGGCGGCACCGTCACCGTGACCATCACCGTGGACGCCAGCAGCATCACCGACGTGACGGTGGAAGGCGCCGACGAGACCCCCGAGTTGGGCGGCGCGGCTCTGGACACCCTGGCTGAGTCCATCAAGACCGCCGGCAGCGCCGAGATCGACGGCGTGGCGGGCGCTACCGTCACCAGCGACGCGGTCAAGGCCGCCGCTGCGGACGCCCTGTCTCAGGCTCAGGCCTGATCCTTCCCCACGAAAAAACTCCGGAGAGCAGCCGCTCTCCGGAGTTTTTGTTTTGTCCTCGTTTACTGCAGGTCGGGGTGATACTCCTTGCAGGTGCACTTTTTCCACTTTAATCCGCTGCCACACGCGGTTTTCCCCGGCAAGGCCGAGCCGCAGGCGACGGCCGCGCCGCGGGGGAAAACCCGGTCGCCCGCGCAGGAAGGCTCCGGACCGGGGGCCGGCCCGCCCGCAGGGCGGCCGCTTTGCCGCGCAAAGAGCACCGCAGCCCCCGGCCGGATGCCGCCCGGAGCGGGCAGCCCGTTTACTGCAGGTCGGGGTGATACTCCTTGCAGGTGCACTTTTTCCATTTCAGGCCGCTGCCACACGGGCAGGGATCGTTGCGGCCCACCTTGACCGCCCGGCGGACCGGGCCGGTGGCGGCGCTGGCCTGCCGGGTGCCCCGGGCGGGCACCGCCGCGTCGCCGGTGGGCTTGGCCACCTGTTCCCGCTGGGGCGCCTGCTGGGTGCGGATCTCGATGGTCAGCAGCATGTGCACCGCATCCTCCCGGATGCTCTCGATCATGGCGTCGAACATCTCGAAGCCCTCCAGCCGGTACTCCACCACCGGGTCCCGCTGGCCGTAGCTGCGCAGGTAGATGCCCTGGCGCAGCTGGTCCATGGCGTCGATGTGGTCCATCCACTTCACGTCCACGTTGCGCAGCAGGCAGATGCGCTCCAGTTCCCGCATCAGCTCGCTGCCGTACTTCTTCTCCTTGGCGTCCAGGATGGTGTTGCCCCGCTGGATCAGGAAGTCCGCCACCTGTTCCCGGGTCAGATCGTTCAGCTGCTCGGTGGTGTAGTGGAAGTCCGCCGGGGTGCACAGCCAGCCCAGATAATGGCGGCGCAGGGCGGCGAAATCCCAGTCGTCGGCGGCGTCCCCCGCCAGGAAGGTGTTCACGCTGGCCTGGATGCTCTCGGTGAGCATGGTGCGCAGCTGGCCGCTCAGATCCTCCCCGTCCACCACCGGGCGCCGCTGGCCGTAGATGATCTCCCGCTGCTGGTTCATCACATCGTCGAACTGCAGCACGTTTTTGCGGATGGAGAAGTTGCGGGCCTCCAGCTTTTTCTGGGCGCCCTCGATGGTGCTGGTGATCATCCGGTTCTCGATGGGCACGTCCTCTTCCAGGCCCAGGGTGTTCATCAGGCTCTGCACCCGCTCGCCGCCGAAGATCCGCATCAGGTCGTCTTCCAAACTCAGGAAGAACCGGCTGGCGCCCGGGTCGCCCTGACGGCCGGCACGGCCCCGCAGCTGGTTGTCGATCCGGCGGCTCTCGTGCCGCTCGGTGCCGATGATGAACAGCCCGCCGGCCTCCTTGACCGCCTGGGCTTCCCGGTCGGTCTCCTGCCGGTACTGGGCGGTAAGCTCGGCAAACCGGGCCCGGGCCGCCAGGATGGCCTCGTCGGCGGTGTCGCCGTGGCCGTCCGCCTCCGCGATGACCTCCTCGGGCACCTCCTCCTTGCGCAGCTGGGCCTTGGCCATGAACTCCGCGTTGCCGCCCAGCACGATGTCGGTGCCGCGGCCGGCCATGTTGGTGGCGATGGTCACCGCCCCCTGCTTGCCGGCCTGGGCCACGATCTCGGCCTCCCGCTCGTGGTTCTTGGCGTTCAGCACGTTGTGCTTGACCCCCCGGCGGGAGAGCATCTTGCTCAGGGTCTCGCTCTTTTCAATGCTCACGGTGCCCACCAGCACCGGCTGGCCCTTGGCGTGACATTCCAGCACCTGCTCGATCACCGCGTTGTACTTGCCGTTCATGGTCTTGTAGACGCTGTCCGGCATGTCCTTGCGGGCGCAGGGCTTGTTGGTGGGCACGGTGACGATGTTCAGCCCGTAGATCTCGTTGAACTCGGCGGCCTCGGTGCTGGCGGTACCGGTCATGCCGGCCAGCTTGCCGTACATGCGGAAGTAGTTCTGGAAGGTGATGGTGGCCAGGGTCTTGCTCTCGGCGGCCACCTTGACCCCCTCTTTGGCCTCGATGGCCTGGTGCAGGCCCTCGTTGTACCGCCGGCCGATCATCAGGCGGCCGGTGAACTCGTCCACGATGATGACCTCGCCGTCCCGCACCACATAGTCGATGTCCCGGCGCATCACGCCCCGGGCCTTGATGGCCTGGTTGATGTGATGGGCCAGGGTCATGTTCTCCGCGTCGGCCAGGTTGTCCACATGGAACCAGGCCTCCGCCTTCTTGACGCCGGAGGCGGTCAGGGTGGCGCTCTTGTGCTTCTCGTCCACCACATAGTCCCCGTCCACCTGGTCGTCCTGCTGTTCCTTGGTGTCCAGCTCCACCACCTTGGCCATCTTCAGGGTGCGGGCGAAGGCGTCGGCCTGCTGGTACAGGTCGCTGGAATCGTCCCCCTTGCCGCTGATGATCAGGGGGGTGCGGGCCTCGTCGATCAGGATGCTGTCCACCTCGTCCACGATGGCGTAGGCATGGCCCCGCTGCACCATGTTCTTTTTATAGGTGACCATATTGTCCCGCAGGTAGTCGAAGCCGAATTCGTTGTTGGTGCCGTAGGTCACGTCGGCGGCGTAGGCGGCCTGCCGGGCGGCAAAGTCGATGCCCGGCACGATCAGCCCCACGTTCAGCCCCAGAAAACGGTACACCTTGCCCATCCACTCGCTGTCGCGGCGGGCCAGGTAGTCGTTGACCGTGACCACATGCACCCCCTTGCCGGGCAGGGCGTTCAGGTAGGCGGGCAGGGTGGCCACCAGGGTCTTGCCCTCGCCGGTCTGCATCTCGGCAATGCAGCCCCGGTGCAGAGCGATGCCGCCGATGATCTGCACCGGAAAGTGCTTCATGCCCAGCACCCGCCAGCTGGCCTCCCGGCAGACCGCGAAGGCCTCCGGCAGCAGATCGTCCAGCTTGGCGCCGTCGGCCAGGCGCTGGCGCAGCGCCGGGGTCTGGGCCTGCAGTTCGGCGTCGGTCATGGCCTGGTAGGTGGGCTCCAGCGCCAGGACCTTGTCCGCCAGCGGGCGTATCTTTTTCAGCTCTTTGTCCGAGAAAGAGCCAAAGATCTTGTCGATCAGGGACATTGTGGTTTCCCCCTCTGTATTTTTCCGATCTGGCCGCGCCCGGCTTTCCGCTTGGCAAAAGGGCATACGGCTGACCCTATCATATTACTACGAACCGCCAAACCCTGTCAAATCCAGGCTGTGACAAAACTGTTAATTTTGCGGCGATCGGTTGACTTGGGCGCATAAACGCGGTATGATAAACGCATGATATAGTATTTGATACCATGTCATCTGTTTTATAGAGGGAGGTCTTGGCGATGAGCCGGTATTTTACACATGCACGGGAACCTGTGAACAGCTACACCCATTTCTGGGGCGCGGTGTTGAGCGGCGTGGGCATCCTGGCGCTGCTGGGCCGGGGGCTGGCCCGGGACGCGGCGGGGCCGGTGCTGGCGGGGGCGCTGCTGTTCGGGGCGTCGCTGGTGGCCTTGTACTCGGCCAGCAGCATCTACCACTACGCCCTCTGCGCGGGGCGGCGGCTGCTGCGGCTGCGCAAGCTGGACCACGCGATGATCTATGTGCTGATCGCGGGCAGCTACACCCCGCTGTGCGCCAAATATCTGGCGCCGGGCACCCGGGGGATGTTTCTGGCCTGCATCTGGGCGGCCGCGGCGGCGGGCATCCTGCTGAAGCTGCTGTGGCTGGACGCGCCCCGGTGGGTCTGCACCGGGCTGTATCTGGCGCTGGGCTGGTCGATCATGGTGGACCTGCCGGCCTTCGCGGCCGTGCCCGCCGGGTGCCTGGCGCTGGTGGCCGCGGGCGGGGTGTCCTACTCGGCGGGCGCGGTGATCTACTGGCTGAAAAAGCCCAATCTGAGCGCCCGGTGGGGCTTTCATGAACTGTTCCACCTGTTCATTCTGGCGGGCAGCGCCTGCCATTTCGCGGCGGTATTCTTCTTTGTTCTGTGAGGGCAAACAGCGGGGGCCGGGTCCTGATGGACCCGGCCCCCGCTGTGGATTTCAGAAATTTATACCAGCCCCGGCAGTTCGGCCAGGGTGTCGATGACCGGCACGCCGGCGCTCTCCAGCACGGCGCGGGGCTGATGCCCGGCGGCGCAGAGCACGCAGCGCACCCCCAGTTCCCGGGCCACCTCCGCGTCGTGGAGGGTATCCCCCACCAGCAGCGCCCGGGCGGGGTCCTGGCGGTCGCGGGCGATCCAGTCCCGGCCCAGCTGCACCTTGCTGCGGGCGTAGATGTCCCCTAGGCCCAGCAGTTCGTCGAACCAGCCGCCAACCCCCAGATTCTCCACCTGGCGGCGCAGGGTGGTGACGGGCGAGGCGGACAGGATCACCTGCCGGCAGCCCGCCGCCCGCAGGGCGGCCAGCGCCCCGGGGGCCTCGGCGGCCAGCGGGCAGGCCATGCTGTGGGGAATGTAGAACTGCATATACCGCTCGGCCAGAGCGGCAAAGGAATCTTGGGAAAAATCAAAGCCCGCCCGGCGGTAGTAGTCCTCGATGGGAAAGCCGAAGATGGCCTGATACGCCGCCCGGTCATACCGCTGGGGATAGCCGAACTGGGCCAGCAGCCAGTTGAGGCCCTCCACGCACAGCTCCACATCGTCCAGCAGGGTACCGTTCCAGTCCCAGATCACACAGTCGGTCACAGCGGGCATCTCCTTTCCGGGCGGCGGCGGTTCAGCGGAACAGCCGGTTCAGCGCGGGGTTTGTCTCGATCAGTTTCACCAGAGCCACGCCCAGAACGCTGCAGCAGATGATCTCGCCAATGCCCACGGTCAGGGCGTTGAAGGCGGCGGCGGGCAGGGTGGCGGCGGCGTCCGGCACAAAGAAGGTCAGTTCCAGCGCGCCCACGATCACCGCGTTGACCAGCACCGGGGGCAGGCTGGCCGGGATGACCAGGCCGCGGATGCGCACGTTCCGCAGCAGCCAGGTGCCCACGCAGGCCACCAGGGTGGCGGCGGTGCCGAAGACCACGTCCACAGGGGTGCTGCCCAGCAGGTTGGCCAGGAAGCAGCCCAGCACCGAGGAGACGATGTACTCCGGCCCGAACACCGGCAGCATCACCAGGGCCTCGGCAACGCGGAACTGCACCGGCCCGAAGGCGGCGTAGCCCAGCACCAGGCAGAGCACGGTGTAGACGGCCGCCAGCAGCGCGCAGCGGACAAGACGACGGGTACGGTTGGTTTTTTGCATAGCAATACACTCCGGCGGAAAGATTTTGCCCGCCGCGGCACCGCCAGTTCCGCGGGGGTGGTCCGCGCTCAACGGCGCGGCGGGCCTAAAATCCTAAGTTGCCCGGCACGGCCCGCAGGCCGCACGAATGGTATTATACCGCGCTTTCCCGCCCGGCGCAAGCAAAAAATGAGCCGGGGGAGATACCCTCTCCCCCGGCCGGCTTTGCGATTATGTACTGGCAGCTTACCGCCGGGCCTCGCCCAGGTAGACCAGGGCGATGGCGTCGGGGCCGGTGTTGCTGGAGACGGCGGCGCCCAGGTGGAACACCTGCATGGGCGGATGGCCGAACTCCTTTTTGCACTGGCGCACCAGATCGTCCACACAGGCCACGTCGGTGTAGCCGATCATATAGCCCTCGTTTTTGATGTCGGTGGCGCGGGCGGCGGCCAGCTTGACCATGGCGGGCAGCACGGCGGCGTCCCCCCGCACCTTGTTCTGCACCACGCTGACCCCGTCGATCAGGCTGATCACCGGGCGCAGGCCCAGCAGCTCGCCGGCGAAGGCCGCGGCGGCGCTGATCCGGCCGCTCTTCTTCATCTGTTTCAGGCTGAAGGCCGCCAGGATCGCCTCGCTGCGGGCGTAGGTGCGCTCCAGTTCGGCCACCGCCATCCGCACCTCGCCGCCGTTGCGGATCTTGCGGGCGGCCTCGCAGATGGGCCAGCCCTGCACCATCGAGTAGGTATGGCTGTCCACCAGATGGATCTTCAGCTTGTGGCCGGGGCGCTCCTCCTCCAGCATGTCCAGCGCCATGCGGGCGGCGTCGTAGGTGGCGCTGCCGGTGGAGTTCAGGGTCACGTGCAGCACCTCGGTGTACTCCTCGTCCACATACTTGCAGTACTGCTCACAGAAGCGGATCGCGGTGATGTGGGCGGTGCTGGGCACCCCCTTGGCGTTGCGCAGCATGTCGTAGAACTGCTCCATGGTGAAGTCCTGCCGCTCGGTATAACTGACGCCGTCCAGCGTGATGGTAAAGGGCAGGATGTCGATGCCGTACCGCGCTTCCAGCTCAGCGGGGATATCGCAGGCGGAGTCGGTGAGGATGGCGATCTTGCTCATCGGTAAAACCTCGCTTCCTAAAAAGTTCAGGCCCAGTCATACTCCCGCAGGCGGCCGGCGTTCTGCAGCGCGGGGAAATCCCACTGGCGCAGCACCTCGTACACCCCCACCGCCACGGTGTTGGACAGGTTCAAGCTGCGCGCCTCGCCCCGCATGGGCAGCCGCACGCAGTTGGGCTGGTTCTTCACCAGCAGCGATTCCGGCAAGCCGGCGTCCTCCCGGCCGAAGACCAGGTACGCCCCGTCCGGATAGCGCAGGTCGGTATACCGGCCGGGCGCCTTGGTGGTGAAGTAATAGTACGGGCCGCTGTTGCGGGCAAAGAAATCCGCCAGCCCTTTGTAATATGTTATATCCAACAGGTGCCAGTAGTCAAGCCCCGCCCGCTTGAGTTTCCGGTCATCCACCGTGAAGCCCATCGGCCCCACCAGATGCAGCCGGGCGCCGGTGGCGGCGCAGGTGCGGGCAATGTTGCCGGTATTCTGGGGGATCTGCGGCTCCACCAGCACGATGTTCAGCTGCGGCATGGCTCACTCCTCCCGCACCGGCGCCAGCCGGGCCAGCAGCGGCTCATACCACACGCCCAGCCGGGTGTCCGAGGTGGGGGCGGTGTGGCTGATGGCCTGCCAGACGAACTCGGCGGCCATATCGGCGGCGGCGCTGAGCGCGTTGCCCCGCATGAGCGAGCCCGCCAGCACCGCGGCGAACAGGTCCCCGGTGCCGGGGAAGCTGCGGGCCAGCCGGGGCTTCTGCACCAGGAAGGCGGTGCGCCCGGCGGCGCACACCCCGATGTTCTTGCCCATGGGCAGCCCGGTGACGATGGCCCCGGTGCCCAGCCGCTCCCGCAGACGCTCCGCCAAAGCGAAGGCCCAGTCCGGGGTGACCGGGCCCTCGGGCACCGGCTCGTCCAGCAGCAGGCAGGCCTCGGTCAGGTTGGGCAGCACCAGGTCGGCCCGGGCGGCCAGTTCCCGGACGGGTTCCACCGCCCCCTCCATGCCCCGGTACAGCTTGCCGTTGTCGGCCATGGCCGGATCCAGCAGCTTGAGGGCCGCGGGCCACTGGGAAAACGCCTGGGCGGCGGCGTCGCGGGCCGCGGCGTCCGGCAGATAGCTGGCCAGCACACAGCTGACCTCCAGCCCCAGTTCCTTGTAGCTGGTCAAGGCCCGGGCGGCATAGTCGCCCACATTCATCCGCACCGGCTCGCCCAGCCCGCCGGTGTGGCAGGAGAGCACTGCGGTGGGCACCGGCAGCGGCTCAAAGCCCATGGTCGCCAGGACCGGGGCCACCGACCCCATCCCCGCCCGGCCCAGGCAGGCCAGGTCATGTACGCACAAAACAACAGGTGGCGCGATCGTTTTCACTGTTTTTCCCTCTTTTCCGCAAAGCGGCCTCCCCGGCCGGTCCACAGGGCCGGGCGCTCTTTCCCGCCTTGCCCGGCGGGACAGCGAAAGGCCTATGCGGTTTATTATACCACACAAGCCGGACAAAAAACAGCGGTTTGTGCCCACAGCCCCCGGAATCCGCGGCAAAAACGCACCGCCGGGCCGGGTATGGAATCCGCCGGGCCGGGGCACACTAGTTTTGCGCCGCCCCAGGGGGCGGACCGAAAAGGAGGATACGCAGAATGGACAAGAACACTTCCGCCATGATCAGCGCCGCCGCCCCGGCCATGCTGGGCATCGCGGCCGTGGCCGCGGTGGGCGCGGCCGGCGCGGCCATGGCCCGCAACCGCAAACCCGCCCGCAAGATGGCCCGCAAGGTGGCCAAAGGCGCCGAAAAGGCTGTCATGAAGATGGACAAGGTGCTGCGCCAGTTCTGAGCGGCGGCCACCGCAGACCACACGCCCCGGACCTGTCGGCCCGGGCGTGTGGTTTATACATTTAGTATATTTTTATCAGTTTGTACCCATCACGCGGTGGCGCGGGCGTTCTCACAGCTCTTGGTCAGGGCGGTGAGGATATCGCCGTGGGCGTCCCACAGGCTCATGGTGGCGCTGGCGGTCAGATCGGCCAGCGCGGTCTGCTCATCGGGGGTCAGGGCGTCAAACTTGGCCTTGTCCTCGTCGCTGGACTTGTCGGTGATCTTCAGCGGGCGGCCGTTGGAATCGGAGCAGCTGGCGGCGAACCAGGCCTCCACCTCGTCGATGGTCTTGCCGGCGAAGAAGGCCTCAAAGGCGTTCATCTCGTCGGTCCAGGTGCCGCTGCCCAGCTGGTAGCCGTCGCCGCGCTGGCGCTTGGTCTGCCAGGAAGCGACCTCCTCCAAAAAGCTCTCGTCGGTGGGCTCGATGGTGCCGTCCATCACCGCGTCGTGGTTTTCATCGTAGTTGTAGCCGCCCTTGCCGGGATACCCGGAGAAATGGGGCATACCGTCCCCATCGTAGTTGGGGGTGGCCACCTCCACCTGGTCCACGTTCAGGGCCACGATCTTGCCGTCGCCGTCAAACAGCGCCTGCACCGCCACGGTGTTGAAGTTGTAGACCGGCACATCCTTGTCATCGGAACCGGGGCCCTGCCGGCCGGTGGCGCTGACCCGCCGGGCCGCCGAGATCCTGTGGACCCTGGCCCGGATGCAGGCTCCCGGCTACACGGTAGAGCGGAAGGTGTACAGCCTGCGGGCGATCGTGCAGGACGCGGGCCGGTCGCTGGCGCAGCTGGCCCGGCGGCAGGGGGTGACCTTCGCGCTGGAATTGCCCGAGCCGGACGCGGAAAAGGACCGGGTGCTGACCCATTACGACCGAATGCGCCAGCTGGTGATGATCCTGAGCGAGAACGGGATCAAGTACACCCGGCCGGGCGGCCGGGCCGGGATGCGGCTGGAATATGGTCCCGCCGGGCCGCTGGTGCTGGCGTGGGACCAGGGCGTGGGCATCCCGCCGGAGGAACAGGGCCGGGTGTTCGACCGGTTCTACCGGGGCGTGAACCGGACCGCCGCGGCCGGCGAGGGGCTTGGGCTGGCCATCGCCCGGCAGCTGAGCCAGCTGCTGGACGCGCCGATCCGTCTGGAACGCACCGGGCCGGAGGGCAGCCTGTTCAGCCTTCATCCTCCCGCCGCGCGGGAGGGATGAATCCAAAACACCGGGGCGCAGGCCGCAAAGCGGTCTGCGCCCCGGTGTTTCATTCCGCCGCCAGCGCGTGGGGGTTGCGGGTAGCGGGGCTTTTCAGGGTGTCCACCAGGGCCTGGCACTGGGCCGGGGTCAGGGCCATCGGCGCGCAGCCGTAGTAGTGCTCGGCCGCGGCCCGCAGGCCGGTGCAGCCCTCCCCGAACCAGACCACGTTGATGTACAGTTCCAGGATCTCGTCCTTGGTGAGCAGGCTCTCCAGCCGCCAGGCGGCAAACACCTCCGCGATCTTGCGGGTAAACCGCTTTTCAAAGCTGAACCACAGGTTTTTGGCCAGCTGCTGGGTGATGGTGCTGCCCCCCTGGGCCAGCCGGCCCTGGCGCAGGTTTTCCGCCGCCGCCCGCAGGATGGCCAGCGGGTCCACCCCGCCGTGGGTGTAAAAGCGGTGGTCCTCCGAGGAGAGCAGCATCTGCCGGAAGGCCGCTGGGGTCTCGTCCAGCGGCAGAAAATCCTCCCGCTGGCGCACCCGGGCGATGGCCGCTTCGGGCGGGTCGGCGGCCAGGGCCTGCCGGTACATGTCCCGGCCCGCGTCGATCAGCACCGCCGCGCCGGCCCCTGCGGCCAGCACCGCCAGCGCCAGCACCCCCGCCAGCAGCCGGCCCAGCGCCCGCAGCGCCCGGCGCAGGCCGGGCCGGGCGATTGATGTTGTGGCTTGCATGGAACTTCCCTCCTCTTACGGCTATCCTACCACCAGGGAGGGCCCGCCGCCATCGAATCACCTTACGGATGGCGAACAGTTTTGTCACAAACCAAAAACCCGCCGCCCCCAAAGGGAGCAGCGGGCCGGGAGACCGGGTTTATTCCTTTTCGCCCATGAGCAGGGTGACCCAGGCGCCGGCGGCGCCCAGCACGATGCCCACCACCAGCTCGATCCAGTTGATGCCGCCGGCCAGCGCGCCGGAGGCGTAGAGGATGGCGAAGGGAGAGGACACCACCAGCCCGATGATGGCGGCGTAGGTCTGGCTGGGGAACCGGTCAAACAGCCAGTCGATGAGTTTGGCGATCAGCAGGATGCCCAGCAGCACCCCGATGCCGAAGGGGGCCAGCAGCAGCACGCCCTGGAATACCCCGCCAAAATCCAGCGCCTTGAGCGCCGAGATGGTGCCGGTGACCGCGTTGATGATGCCGTAGTAGTAGCCCAGGATCATCAGCACCATGCTGCCGGACACCCCCGGGATCACCATGGTGGCGCTGGCGATCAGCCCCAGCACCACCAGCAGCAGGGCCATGCCCACGCTGGGGGTCAGGCTCTGCACCCCGTCGCTGCCGCTCTGCAGCAGGGGCATGCCCACCCCCACCGCCAGCAGCACCAGGAAGGCCAGCGCCTCGGAGATGCCCGCCTTGCCGCCGGGCTTTTTGGCCGCGCTTTTTTTCAGGGAGGGCCACAGCACCGGCAGCCCGCCCAGGATCAGCCCCACAAAGGTCAGGCAGGTGGCCAGGGTGTGCTGAGCCAGCAGGTATTCGATCAGGTAGCTGAAGCCCACCACGCCGATGGCCATACCCACCAGCAGAGGGGCCAGGATGCGCACGCTGCGCATAAAGTTCTTGGTCAGGCCGTTGACCGCCCCGATGAGCTTGTCGTAGATGCCCATAGAGACCGCCATCGTGCCGCCGGATACGCCGGGGATCACGTTGGCGATGCCGATCACGATACCCCGCACAATGTCCAGGATGGTTTTCATTTTGTGGTTACTCCTTTACCGTTTCGTCGTTTCCCAGGGAAAAAGCGCGCCGCAAAGGCACACTGCCTATACTATATACGAAAGCGGCGCCGGTTGCAATGCATCCGACGCCGATTTTTGCGATTTTACATTCCGCCCAGTTCCAGCAGCACCGGGCAGTGGTCGCTGCCCAGCACCTGCGGCAGGATCTCGGCCTTCTCGATCCGGTCGGCCAGCCGCCGGGAGACGATGAAGTAGTCGATGCGCCACCCCGCGTTGTTCTTGCGGGCGTTGAACCGGTAGCTCCACCAGCTGTAGGCCCCGGTGGCGTCCGGGTGCAGATGGCGGAAGCTGTCCACAAAGCCGGCCTCCAGCAGCTGGGTCATCTTGGCCCGCTCCTGGTCCGAGAAGCCCGCGCTGCCCCGGTTGGGGCCGGGGTTTTTCAGGTCGATCTCGTTGTGGGCCACGTTCAGATCCCCGCACAGCACCACCGGTTTGTGCGCGTCCAGTTCCAGCAGGTAGGCCCGCAGATCGTCCTCCCACTGCATCCGGTAGTCGATCCGGGCCAGCCCCTCCTGGGAGTTGGGGGTGTAGACGTTGACCAGGAAGAATTCCGGAAATTCCAGGGTGATGGCCCGGCCCTCGTGGCTGTGGATCTCGGGGCCGATGCCGTACCGCGCCGACAGCGGGGCCACCCGGGTCCAGCAGGCGGTGCCGGAGTAGCCCTTCTTCTCGGCGCTGCTCAGGTATTCGGTGTAGCCCGCCGGGGCGAAATCCGCCTGGCCGGGCTGCATCTTGGTCTCCTGCACGCAGAACACGTCCGCGTCCAGGGCGGCAAAGGTCTCGGCAAAGCCCTTGTTCAAACAGGCCCGCAGGCCGTTCACGTTCCAGCTGATCAGTCGCATACGGTCTCCTTTTCGGTGTCGTCCTTATAGAAATGTTCCCACCGGCCGCTGGCCCAGCGGCCCACAAAGCAGATGGTGCGGCAGATCCAGTCCACCACCATGGCGATCCAGACGCCCACCGCGCCCCAGCCCAGCCGCACGGCCAGCAGATAGCTGAAGCCCAGCCGCCAGATGGCCATGGACAGAATGCTCACCCACATGGGGAACTTCACGTCGTTGGCGGCCCGCAGCGCGCAGGGCAGCACGAAGCTGGCGGGCCAGATCAGGATGCCCATGGTCAGATGGATGACCACCAGCAGCCAGGACAGCTGCCAGGTGGCGTCCGAGATCTCGTACAGCCCCAGCAGCAGCGGCAGCCCCGCCAGCATGGCCAGGCTCACCCCGCCCACGCTCAGGTAGCTGCCCTTCATCATGCGGCGGGTGTAGTACCGGGCCTGGGGGATGTCCCGGGCGCCGATGCACCGGCCCACCACCGCGATCATGGCCAGCTCGTAGGCCTGGCCGGGGATGATGGCCAGACCGTCCAGGTTGTTGGCCACCGCGTTGGCGGCGATCTGCACCGTGCCGAACAGCGAGATCATGCTGACCACCACGATCCGGCCCAGCTGGAACACGCTGTTCTCCATGGCGCTGGGCACCCCGATGCGCAGGATGCTGCCGGCCATATCCCGCCGCAGCCGGACGGTGAAGGCCACCGGCAGGGGCATATCCGGGCTGCGCAGCAGCCAGATCATCAGCGCGGCGCCCAGGATGTAGCTGACCAGGCTGGGGATGGCCACGCCGGCCACCCCCATGCCCAGCCCGAACACGCAGACCGCGTTGCCGATCACGTTGAGCACGTTGATGATGACGCTGACCTGCATGGACACCTTGCTGTTGCCCATGCTGCGGAAGAGCGCCGCCCCCGCGTTGTACAGCGCCAGGAAGGGATAGCTCAGGGCCACGATCCGCAGATAGAGCAGGCCGGCGTCCATCACGTCGTCGGTGATCTGGCCGAAGAACAGCCGCATCATCGGCCGGGAAAAGACCAGGGCAAACAGCATGATGGCGGCCCCGGCCACAGCGCTGAGCAGCACCAGCTGCCCGGCGGAATCGGAGGCCTTGTGCCGGGCCTTGGCCCCCAGGAACTGGCTGGTGACCACCGCGCCGCCGGTGGCCAGGGCCGCCAGCAGCTGGAAGATCAGCTTGTTGATCATGTCCACCAGGCTCACGCCGGAGATAGCGGCCTCCCCGGCCCGGGAGACCATCATGGTGTCGGCCATGCCCACGGCGGCGGCCAGGAACTGTTCGATGATCAGCGGGACCATCAGGGCCATCAGGGCCTCGCTGGAAAACAGGTACCCCTCGGGCACGGGTTTTCTTGCGGGCAGACGCAGCATAACGCGGGCCGCCTCCTTTTTTACACAGGTTTTACAATCCTTTATGATAGACCAACCCCGCGGGAAATGCAAGGCCGTTTTTCTGCTTTGTTCGCGGCAGGCGGAAGGGCGCGCCCGCAAACGCAGGGCGCGCCCTTCCAAGAAGAAAAAGAAGAAAAGGAGCCGATACCGCGCGCCGGCGCAACACCGCCGCGCGGACCGATTCGGGGATATCATTCGTAGCGCAGCGCCTCGATGGGGTCCATGCGGGCGGCCTTGCCCGCCGGGTAGTACCCGAAAAAGACCCCGATCGCCATCGAGAAGCCCACCGCCAGCAGCACCTGCTGCACGGTGTATTTCAACTCGGTGGTCACGGTGGACACGTCGGCGCTCTCCACCGTGCCGGTGGCGCTGACCACGTCGTCCAGGCTGCCCCGGCTCAAGGTCACGGTGCGCACATACTCCACCGTCTGCCCCGGGGCGGCGCTGCGGGCGCGGGCCTTCCAGGCAAAGGCCCCCGCGGCCAGCACCAGCACCACCGCCAGCGCGATCCCGATTTTTTTGTGACGGCCCGCCCAGTGCCCCAGGCGGCCCAGGCCGGTTTTTACGGTCTGCATGATCAAACCCCCTCGTCTTCCCTCATTTTCGCGGTTGTAACGCGTTCGACCCTGTTACTATACGCCGCGTTTGTGAAATCCGGCGGGGAGAGATGTGAGGTTTTTGTGCAAACCGCGGTTTTCTCCCCACCGCCGCCGGTTGCGGCCGGCGCAAAAGAATGGTACTATTACTGTGTAATACAAAAACGGGGGTGTGTACGGTGCTGCAGGCGGTGGAACTGACAAAGCGGTACGGCCGGCGCACCGTGCTGGACCGGGTGAGTTTTGCCCTGCCGCCCGGGGAGTGCCTGGGGCTGTGCGGGCCCAACGGCTCGGGCAAGAGCACCCTGCTGCGGCTGCTGGCCCAGACCGAGCGGCCGGACAGCGGGCGGGTGCTCTGGCAGGGCCGGGATCTGCGGGGGGACCGGGCGCTTTTGCGCCGCGCCCTGGGCTACGCCCCCCAGCGGGACGCGCTGCCCGCCGACGCCACGGTGGACCAGGTGCTGCGGCTGTGGCGGGGGCTGTGCGGGCTGCGCGGGCCGATGGACGAGGAGCTGCGCCGGCTGCTGGCGCTGGACGAGCTGCGGGGGATGCGCTGCGGGGCTTTGAGCGGCGGGATGAGCCGCCGGGTGAGCCTGGCGATGGCCCTGTGCGCCCGGCCCGCCTGCCTGCTGCTGGACGAGAGTTTCGCCCCGCTGGACGCGCACACCCGCGCCCGGCTGACCGGCTGGCTGCAAGCCTATCTGGCCGGGGGCGGCTGCCTGGTGCTGTGCAGCCACGACGAGGCGGATCTGGCCGGGCTGTGCGGCGCGCGGCTGCGGCTGGAAGCCGGCCGCCCGGTATAGACGGACAGGCGCCGCGCGCGCCTTGCCTATAAGATAAAGAAGAAGAAGGAGGCATGATCCTATGATCTGCAAACAATGCGGCGCAGCGATGGCGGAGGGGCAGCGGTTCTGCACAAAGTGCGGCGCGCCCGTCGCCGCGGCCGACCCCGCCGCGGCGGACACGGTGCCGATGCCCGGCATCCGGGGGGCCGCCCCCGCACCGCCGGCCCCGCAGGCCCCGATCCCGCCCGCCGCGCCCGCGCCCTCCCCCAAGCGGCGCACCGGCCTGTGGGCGGGGATCGCGGCGGCGGTGGTGGTGATCCTGCTGCTGGCGCTGGGGGTGCCCGCGCTGCTGCGGGCGATGAACCCGGCGGCCTATCTGTTTGACAGCCTGGTGAACACCGGCGCGGCCCTGGCCAAGGAGCAACAGACCCTGCAAAAGAACCTGGGGCTGGATCTGCCGGTGGAAAAAAGCGCCACCACCCTGCGCTTGCAGCTGGATCAGCTGCCCGTTTCCGGGCCGGAGGCCCAGCTGCTGCAGGGGCTGGCGCTGACCCTGCGCACCGAGAGCGATCTCAAAGCCCGGCAGATGCAGTACACCTGGAGCCTGGGCATGGGCGAGATGAGCCTGCTGTCCGCCGACGCCTGGATCGACGACCAGCAGCTGGCGCTCTCCTCGCCGGAGTTGACCGACGGGGCCTGGTACGCCCTGCCTGCCCAGGGGTTCGGCGCGCAGGTGAACCGGCTGGCCGGGTACGAGGCGATGGACCCGGCGATGAACCTGGATCTTTTTGACGCGGCCCAGAGCGCGGTCCAGAGCGGCTCGGTCCTGCAAAAGGAGACCACCGACGCTTTGTGGGAGGCCACCCGCGCGCTGCTGGACCAGGTGGAGCTGGAGCGGGAAAACGGGGTGACGGTGAACGCCCAGGGCCAGGACCGGAAGCTGGACCGGGTGACGGTGTCCGCCACCCGGCAGGCACTGACCGACTGGCTGAACGCCTGCGCCGACGCGCTGCTGGCCGACCCGTACATGGCCAGCGCCCTCGAGGCCGGCGGCCAGGACCTGGCGGAGTTCCGCCAGGCCCTGAACGACGTCTTTGCCGATCTGCCGGACACGGTGCAGCTGGTCTTTCTGGTGCAGGATAAGCGGGTGGTGCGCCTTTCCCTGCCGGACGCCAGCGGGGCCGAGATCCAGCTGGAGCTGGGCATGGGCGGGGTGTTGAGCGACACGCTGGCGCTGCGGGTGCTGGATGCGGGCGGCGGCGAGGCGATGGCCTTTGTGATGAGCGGGGCCCACACCGCCCCGGCCGGCCACCTGACCAGCAGCGGCCGGCTGACCTACTACGGCCAGGCCCCGCTGACCTTCATGCTGGACCTGGACGCGGCCCAGACTTCTGACAACCTGACCGCCGAACTGCAGATGACCGACAGCTGGGGTTCCACCACCGCGCTGCGGGCGCAGGGCGGCTGGGCCTCCGATCCCGGCGCCCAGACCCTGTCGATCGATCTGGCAACGCTGGAACTGAGCGCGGACGGCACGGCGCTGGGCCTGAGCGGTTCGCTGTCGGTGAGCCCCGACGCGGAACTGGCCGGCCCGGACACGACCCCGGTGCTGCTGAGCGATATGACCGACGCGCAGGTGAGCGATCTGCTGATGACGCTGGAGACCAACCTGCAATTTGTTCTCTATCAGGCCCTGCTGGGCATGACCCTGTAAACAGACGATGCGCGGATTTTGGGCACTGCTGCGCTGGATGATGGAACGGCAGCGCCGCCTGGGGGCGGCGCTGTTTGTGTTGTGCCTGCTGGCCTGGGCGCTGGCCGCCGGGGCCGGGGCCGCCGCCCGCCAGACTGACGGGGCCCCGGTGCTGACCATCCTGCTCACCGGCAAGAGCGAGGAGGCCCAGGATGAGGCGCGGCAGCTGGCGGCGGCGCTGGGCCGGATGGGCGAACTGGCCCGCTGGTGCCGGTTTTCCGCCGCCAGGCCGGAGGAGGCCCGCCGGGCCCTGGCCGGCGGCGAGGCGGCGGGGGCGGTGTGGCTGCCGGAAGGGTTCCTGGCCGGGGTGCTGGCCGGGGAGAATCCGGCCCCGGTGCTGTACACCGCGCCGGGCCTGCCGCTGGAAGGGGCGCTGACCGCCTGGATGGGCCGCACCGCCGCGGCCCTGCTCACCGACAGCCAGGCGGGCATCTACGCCGCCCTGGCGGTGTATGACCAGACCGCCGACCCGCCCCTGACCCGGGCGGAAGCGGTGGCCGGGGTGAACCTGGCCTTTGCCCGGGCGGTGCTGGACCGGGGCGGGCTGTTCCGCACCCAGCTGCTGGCCGCCGCGGCGCTGCCCCCGGCGGAACACTACGCCCTGGGCACCCTGGCCTGCCTGCTGCTGTTGACCGGGCCGCTGTGCTGGCCCTGCCTGGGCGGCGGCGCGCCCACGGCCCTGTGGCAGCGGGCCCGGGCGGTGGGGCTGCCCGGGGCGGCGCCGGCGCTGGCCGGGCTGGGCTGCGCTTTCGGGCTGTATTTTGTTCTGTTCTGGCTGCCGCTGGCGGTATACAGCCGCACCCCGCTGGCCTGCCTGGTCCCGGCGGCGCTGGCCGCGCTGGCCGCGTCCGGCTTTGCGGGGCTGGTCTGCGGCCTGGCCAAGGACCGGGCCCGGGCCGGGGCGCTGGCGCTGGGGCTGGCCGGGGCCATGGCGGTGGCGGCGGGCTGCGCGCTGCCGCCGGTGCTGCTGCCCGCCGGGCTGTGGGCCGCGGGCCGCTGGACCCTTCCCGCCCTGCTGCGGGCGGTGCTGGCCGCGCCGCTGGGCTATGCCGCGCCGGCAGCCGAATGGGTCGCGCTGGCCGGCTGGGGGCTGGCGCTCTGGGCCGGGGCGGTGCTGGCCGCCCGGCGCCGAAAGGGGGCGAGGGCATGCTGACCGGCTATCTGGTTCCGGAACTGGCCCGGCGGCTGCGCCGCTGGCTGCGGCCCGCCTCGCTGGCCGGGCTGCTGGCGGTGCCGCTGGCGCTCTGGGCGCTGGGGTTTGCCCCCACCGCGGCGGACAGCGCCCCGGTGGTGGGGCTGTGTCTGCCCGCCGACAGCGAGTTCGGGCAGGCGGTGTGGGCCCGACTGGCGGACGCGCCGGTGGACTACCGCCCCTGCACCGAGGCCGAGGCCCGGCGGCAGGTGGCGGCCGGGCTGTGGGACTGCGCCTTTGTGCTGACCGGCACCCCGGACGACCCGCAGTTTCTCCAGCTGACCCATCCGGGCAGCCTGCTGGCCGACCCGGCCCGGGAACAGCTGGCGGCGGCGGTGCTGGCCCGGCAGGGCGGCGCCGTGGCGGCGGGCTGGCTGGCGCAGGCGGGGCTGATCCCGGCGGCGGACGAGGCCGCCTGGGCCGAACGGCTGACCGGGCAGCCGAACAACCGCGCCCCTCTGGTGCTGACGGTGGAGGGGGGCGGCAGCCTGGCGAGCCTGGGGGCCGCGGGCTGGGCCGGGGCGCTGGCCCGGCTGGCGCTGGGGGTGCTGGCGCTGGCCCGGGCGGTGCTCACCGGCGGGCGGCTGAAGGCGCTGCGGGCCGGCGGCTGGTACCGGCGGGCCCGGCCGCTGGCCGGGGCGGCGGCGCTGGAAGCCCCGCTGCTGGCCGAGAGCGCGCTGCGCAGCCTGCTGCTCTGTGCATTGGGCGTATGGGCGGCGGCCGGGCTGCCGGGCTTTGGCCCGGCGGGGCGGCAGCTGGCCGGGCTGGCCCTGCTCGGCGCGGCAGAACCGGCGCTGGCGCTGCTGTGGGCTGCCCTGCCCGCCGCGCCGGACCTGGCGGCGCTGGCGCTGCCCTGGCTGGCGGTGGGCTGCGTGCTGCTCTGCCCGGCGCTGCTGGACATCACCCGCTTTGCCCCGGCGCTGGAACCGGTGAGCCGGGCGCTGCCCCCCACCTGGTACCTGCTGTGGGCGGACGGCCGCGCCCCCGCCCTGCTGCCGCTGGGGGTCGCCGCGCTCTGGATCGCCGCGCTGGCGGCGGCCCGGCCGGGCCAAAGAGCCTGACACAACAAAACCACGCCCCCGGCGCGCTGTGCAGCGCGCTGGGGGCGTTTCGCGTATAGAGGGGCTTACAGCCCGAACCGGGTGTAGGGGTGCCAGCAGTCCAGGCAGACCGGCTGGCCGTTCTCCAGCCGCAGCATCGACTCCATGGTCATCTCGCCGCAGACCGAACAGGGCCGGCTTTCCATGAGCCGGGCCTTTTCCGGCAGCGGGCAGGCGGGCTCCTTCACGTCAAACAATTCGGCGGGGGTGCGGGCCTGGAGCCAGGCGAAGCTCTCCTCCTTGCTCATGCCCGCCGGGCGCGGGCGCAGCACCAGCCGCACCCCCTTGCCGTCCGACCGGCGGTAGAAGCCGAAGGCCTGCTTGCCCCGCAGCCGGAAGAGCAGGTTGCCCTTGCCGGCGCTGCAGCCCAGCACCACCTGGATGGCGTCCACCCCGCAGGCGTCGTTCTCGCTGATGCAGACCAGCTGTTCGTCCTCCGAAAAGCCGCTGTTCAGCAGTTCCCTTGCGTAGAGCGCTGCCTTGAACCCAATGGTCAGGCCGCCGCAGGCGTGGCCGTGAAAGGCCACGCATTTATCCCAAAGCTGTTGTTCCTGTTCGGTCATTGCGCATCCTCCAGTTCCTGTTCGATTTTGTCCGGATCCACCGGCTGCAGGCGTCCGTGTTTCAGCAGCAGCACCCGGTCCGCGATCTTGCGGGCCGCGTGGGGGTCGTGGGTCACCACCAGCAGCGCGCAGCCCTCCGCGTTCTGCATCCCTTTCAGCAGCCGCAGCAGGTTCGCCCGGCCGGAGGCGTCCAGCTGGGCGGTGGGCTCGTCCGCCACCAGCACCGCCGGGCGCAGCACCAGCGCCCGGGCCATCGCCACCCGCTGGGCCTGCCCGCCGCTCAACGCCCCGGTGGGCCGGGCCAGCAGCTGGGGCGTGGGGTCCAGCCCCACCTGCCGCAGCAGCTGCACCACCCGCTCGTGCTGCTGATCCGGGCTGGCCCACAGTTTGGCCAGCACCCCCGGCTCGGCCACCGCCCGCTCCACCGTGAAGCGGGGATTCAGGGCGGCGAAGCTGTCCTGCCACAGCAGCTGCACCCCGCCCGGGGCGCGGTGCAGCCGGGCGAAGTCGGCGGCCTCGCCGTTCACCAGCACCCGCCCGCTGTCCGGGGGCAGAAAGCCCGCCAGGATCGCCGCCAGGGTGCTCTTGCCGATCCCGCTGGGCCCCACCAGGGCCACCGTTTCCCCGCAGTCCAGCCGCAGGTTGGCCCCGGTGAGCACCGGTTTGCCGTCAAATTGTTTGGCAATGTCCCGGGCGGTGAGGGCCGCCGCGATGCCGCCCCGCACGCAGGCCACCTGCCGGCCCGGGCCGATCTCGGCCAGTTCCGGCACGCCGGTGGCACACGCCGGCATGCACTGGGTGCACCGGCCCCGGAAGGGGCACTCCCCTTCCCGGGGCCCCGGGCCGGGGCGGATGCCCCACAGATCCCGCTGGGGGTACAGTTCCGGGAAGGACCGGATCAGCCCCCGGCTGTAGGGGTGCCGGGGGTCGGCCAGCAGCTCGGCGGTGGGGGCCAGCTCCATCACCCGCCCGCCGTAGAGCACGCAGCTGCGGGCGCAGAGGGCCCGGGCCACCGTCACGTCGTGGGTCACGAGCAAAAAGGCGGTGCCCGCCGCGGCCCGGCGGCGGATGAGTTCCAGCACCCGCCGGCGGGAGACCTCGTCCAGCGCGCCGGTGGGCTCGTCCAGCACCACGAAATCCGGGTCCAGCGCCAGGGCCAGGGCCAGCAGGGTCTTCTGCACCATGCCGCCGGAGGCCTGCCGGGGCAGCAGCCCCAGGTCGCGCACCTCCAGCCCCACCTCGCCGGCCAGCAGCGCCGCCCGGCCCGCCCGCTCGGCGCGGGGATACCGGCGGGCCAGCAGTTCTTCCAGATGCTGCCCCAGGGTCAGGCTGGGGTTCAGCCAGCCGTGGGCGTTCTGAAACCCGATCGAAAACCGGGCCATCCGCCAGTCGGCCAGTTCTTTCGGGGGCAGGGCGGTCAGGTCCTGGCCGTCCAGCCAGACCCGCCCGCCGGGGGCGGCGTCCTTGTCCAGCAGCCGCACCGCGGCCCGGGCCAGGGTGCTCTTGCCGCTGCCGCTCTCCCCCACCACGGCCAGGCACTCCCCCGCGGCCAGATCCAGGCTCACCGGGCCCAGACAAAAGCCGGGGTAGCGGGCGGTGAGCCCCTCCAAACGAACGCGCGGCGTCATACACTTCCCTCCAGCAGTCGCTGCTCCAGCCAGCGGGCCAGCAGCCGGGTGAACAGGATGGTCAGCATCAGCGCCGCCACCGGCGCGGCCAGCCACCATTTCCAGTAATCGGTAAAATAGATGCCCGCAAAGCGGGAGGCCCGGTTGATCATGAGCCCCCAGCTTTTGGCGGTGGGGTCGGACAGGCCCAGGTAGGCCAGGGCGCTCTCCTGCAAAATCGCCTTGCCCACCACCGCCAGCGCCCCCACCAGCACCACCGGCAGCACGTCCGCCGCCAGGTGGTTTTTCAGGATATACCAGCTGTTTGCGCCCCAGCTTCTGGCCGCCTGCACATAGGTGCGGTGGGCGGCCGAGCGGGTCTTGGCGGCGGTTTGTTTGGCCACCGGCGCCCAGGAAAAGGCCGCGATCAGCCCGATCACCAGCCGCCGGTCCTGGCCCCAGAAGGCCCCCAGCACGATCAGCACCGGCAGCTGGGGCACCGCCAGGAACACCTGCACCGCCAGGTCCACCGCGGCCTGCACCCCGCCGCCCTTATAGCCGGCCAGCATCCCCAGCCCGCCGCCGATCAGGGCGGTGAGCGCCCCGCAGGCAAGCCCCAGGCCCATGCTGGAGAAAAATCCCCGGCTGAGCTGGGCGTAGATGTCGATGCCCAGATCGTCGGTGCCCAGCCAGTGGGCGGGGCCGGGGGCCTCCAGCGAATCGCCGCTGGGCTGGGTGGGGCTGCAGGGCCAGGCCAGCGCCCCCCAGGCGAAAAAGAGGGTCAAAATCAGCAGCCCGGCGCAGAGAAGCAGCAGCGGGCCCCAGCCCTTTCGGATCGCTTTACCCATCCTGCCGCACCCCCTTGTCCAGCCCGGCGCAGAGCCGGTCGCTGGCCAGCATCCCCGCCAGCACCAGCACGGTGGAGAAGAGAAATACCCCCTGGATCAGCGGGTAGTCCCGGTAGCGCACCGCCTCCCGCAGCACGGTGCCCACCCCCGGGTAGGCAAAGACGTTCTCCACCAGCAGGGTGCTGCCCATCAGCCCGCCAATGCTCAAAAACAGCTTGGCCACGATGGGGGTGGCGGCGTTGCGCAGGATGTACCGGCGGCGCACCAGCCCCTCCTTCAGCCCGCGGGCGCGGGCGGCCAGCAGGTAGGGCTGCCGGCGCACCGAGAGGAAGCTGGCCCGGGCGGTGAAGAAGTAGCCGGGCAGGCTCACCACGCACAGGCTCACCGCCGGCAGCAGCCCGTGCAGCGCCAGGTCCCCCAGCCGCTGGGCCAGGCCGGTGTACCGGGCGAAAGCGGTCTCCCCGCCGGAGAGGGGCAGCCAGTCCACCCGGGCGGCCACGAGAAAGAGCAGCGCCAGCCCCACCAGGTAGGGCGGCAGCTGGCAGATGGCGGAAAACGCCCCGTACACCGCCTTGTCCATCCGGGGGCGGCGCACGCAGACCAGCGCCAGCGCCACCGCCAGCGGCAGGCTCAGCGCGGTGGAGAAGGCCATGAGCCCCAGCGTCCAGGGCAGGCGGCCCAGGATCACGGCGCTCACCGGCTGCTTGTAGTGGATGCTCTGGCCCAGATCCCCTTGCAGGTTGGCCGCCAGGGTGCGGGCAAACTGGGTCAGCAGCGGCTGGTCCAGGCCGTAGTAGGCCCGCAGCTGGTCCAGCTGCTCAGCGTTGTAGGGCACCGTCATGTCCTCCCCGGACACCGAGGAGGAGTATTGCAGCGGGTCGCCGGGCATCAGGCGGGGGATGAAGAAGTTGCACAGATAGATCACCGCGAAGGTGGCCAGCAGCAGGGCGGCACGGCGCACGGGGTCCCCCTCCTTTCCCGGGAAATGGTTCAGCGCAGCATGTAGCTGAGCCGGTTCTGTTCCGCCTGCTGATAGGCGTAGGTCTTCATCCAGCCGTCGTAGTAGTCCTTGCGGTACATGCTGTAGCTGGACTGGTTGGCGATGACGATCAGCGGGATCTCCTGGCTGATCAGCACCTGCAACTGCTGGAACATGGCCTTGCGGGCCTCAAAGTCGGTCTCGGTGCGCTGGCCCTCGGCCAGGGCGGTGATGGCCGCGTTTTCGTAGCCGATGGGGCCCATGCTGTGGGGGTTGCCCCCCTGGTTTTTGGAGATGTCCGAGAAGATGGTGCGCAGGTAGGTGGGCGGGTTGTTGCCCCAGCCCCCGTTGCCCACCAGGGCGAACTGGTAGTCCCCCGCGTTGACCATGCTGTCCCGGGTGGCGGAGTCGTAACTCTCCACCGTCACCTCCACCCCGGCGGCCTCCAGGTCGATCTGGATCAGCTCCGCGATGGCCACGTCGCTGCCGCTGTCGGCGGCCAGCAGGGTCACCGACAGGCCCTTGTCCGCCAGCGCGGCCCGGGCGGCGTCCGGGTCATAGGGGTACTCCACGCAGTCGGGGGAATAGTACAGGCTGGACCGGGGCACATACCCGGCGCTGCCCACCGACCCGGCGCCCCGGAACACCTTGTCCACCACCGCCTGCCGGTCCAGCGCCGCGTAGACGGCCTGGCGCAGGGCGATGTCCAGAAATTCCGGGCACTCCTCAAAGTTGATCAGCAGCTTGTAGCCCATGTCGTTGGCCTTTTCCACAAAGCCCAAGCTCTCGTCGGCCCGGTAGGTATCCAGCAGGTCGGCGGGCACGCTGGTGATGTCGATCTCCCCGTTTTCAAAGGCCAGCAGCGCGTCGCTCACCGGCACGAACTGGATCCGCCCCGCCGCCGGGGTGCCGGCGCAGAAGTCGTCCACCGCGGTGAACTCGTAGCTGCCGGTGGGGCCGTCGTACACGGTGCAGGCGTAGGCCCCGCTGCCGGTGAGCCAGCCCTCCCCGGTGTAGGTGTAGGGGTCGTCCACCGACTCCCAGATATGGCGGGGCAGGATCTCAAAGCTGCCCAGGCTGGTCAGGGTGTCCCCGTCCGGGGCCTTGACCGTCAGGGTGATGGTGCGCTCGTCCACCACCGTGTAGCTTTCCAGGATGCAGGCGTCGGTGCCCGCCGCCAGCGGATTGCTCACCGGCGGGTGGGCGTTGTAGTAGTCGATGGTGAAGGCCGCGTCGTCGGTGGTCAAGGGCTCGCCGTCCTGGAACGCGGCCCCCTGGCGCAGGGTGAAGGTGTAGTCCTTGCCGTCCACCGTCCAGCTTTCGGCCAGCCAGCCGATGTCGCCGGTCTCGTCCTTTTCCAGCAGGCTGGCGTAGACCAGCTCCATCTTGGCGGTGCCGGGGCCCCGGCTCTGGCACTGGAAGGGGTTGGGGGCGCCCCAGTCAGTGCCGCCCTCCAGCCGCAGGGTCTCCACCCAGCCGTCGGGGTGGGCCGCGCCGGCGGCGGCCGATGTGTCGGGGGCGGCGGAACAGCCCGCCGCCAGGCTTGCGGTCATGCACAGCGCCAGCACGGCGGCGCCGATACGGGATGCGATCTTCATCTTTTCCTCCTGCAACAAAACGGGGCGGGAACGAAAAAAGCGGCGGCCAGACACACCGCCCCCGCCCGGCCAAAACGCCGTGCAAAGGGGGATACAGTCTGGTCGCCGCGCTGCTGCCGTGGGGGCCGGGGCTTCCGCCCGGCATGCGGCGGGGCCTCCCTGGCCCCTGCGCGAACCATCGTTTCCACGCCCGAACCGGGGCGCATCTGCCCGCCGCGAAGGGGCGGGGGCCGCGCCTTCCTGGCGGGCCGTTTGCTGGTTACAAGGATACCACACACCGGCGCGGCCGGTCAAGCGGCGGGCAGAGCAATCGTTTGTCTTGCGTCGGACCGCCCTGGTGGGGTATAATCAAGGAAAAGCCCGACCGCCGCGCAAAGGAGGCCCCTGTCATGTACAGCGAACAACTCAGCCGTCTGCCCTTCTGGGCCCATCTCACCCCCGCCCAGCAGGCCGCCACGGCGGACCAGTGCCGAAGGGTGGAGTACGCCCCCCAGCAGGAGGTGCACGGCCCCGCCGGGGAGTGCCTGGGGGTGCTGCTGATCGAGAGCGGGGCGCTGCGGATCTACCTGAGCAGCCCGGAGGGCCGCCAGGCCACCATCGACCGGCTGCACGCGGGGCAGATCTGCGTGATGACCGCCGCCTGCATGATGCGGGGGGTGAGTTTCGACGTGCAGGTGGAGGCGGAGAGCGCGGTGACCGCGCTGCTGCTGCCGGCCCGGGTGTTCGCGGCCCTGATGAAGGAAAACGTCTATGTGGAGGCGTTCCTCTACCGGGCGGCCACCGAGCGGTTCGCCGCGGTGCTCACCGGGATGGAGCAGATGCTGTTCCTGACGCTGGAGCAGCGGGTGGTGAGTTTTCTGTTGGACGAGGCGGTCCGGCAGGGGGGCGACGTGGTGCGGCTGACCCAGGAACAGCTGGCCCAGGCCATCGGCAGCGCCCGGGAGGCGGTGAGCCGGGCGCTGAAGAAGCTAGAGCGGCAGGGCCTGGTGGAGGTGGAGCGGGGCGCGGTGCGGCTGTGCGACCGGCCGGCGCTCTACCGGCTGCTGTGAGGAGGGCGCCATGGAACTGCGGGAGACGACCCTGTGCTATCTGGAGCGGGACGGCTGCTACCTGATGCTGCACCGGGTGAAGAAAGCCAACGACGTGAACAAGGACAAGTGGATCGGGGTGGGCGGCAAGCTGGAACCCGGCGAGACCGCCCTGGCCTGCGCGGTGCGGGAGGTGCGGGAGGAGACCGGCTACACCATGATCGCCCCCCGCTACCGGGGGATGGTGGATTTCTACAACCCGCCCTGGCCCGCCGAGCGGATGCACCTGTACACCTGCTGTGAGTTCACCGGCCGGGAGCACCCCTGCGACGAGGGGGACCTGGCCTGGGTGGAGAAGGCGCGGGTGCCCGATCTTCCGGTGTGGCAGGGGGACCGGATCTTCCTGGCGCTGCTGGCGGAAAACGCGCCCTTTTTCCATCTGGCGCTCCACTATGCCGGGGATACGCTGCGCCAGGCGGTGCTGGACGGCAGGGAACTGCCCCTTTCCCCCCTGCTTTGACAAAACAGGCCCCCGCGGCGCGCGCCGCGGGGGCCTGTTCGGTTTCGGGTTCAGGGTTCTTCGATCTTGTAGCCCACCCCCCATATCGTGCGGATGTACCGGGGGCTGGTGACGCTGTCCCGCAGCTTGTGGCGCAGACGGCGGATGTGCACCGAGATGGTGTTGGCCGCGCCGCAGCAGCGCTCGTCGTTCCAGATGCGGCGGCAGAGTTCCTCGGCGCTGATCACCGCGCCGTTCTGTTCCAGCAAGATCCGCAGGATGGCGAATTCGGTGGGGGTCAGGGCCACCGGCCGGCCGTTCAGCAGACACTCGTGGCGGGCCACGCTCAGCCGCAGGTCCCGCACGGCGTACTCGCTCGGCGCGGCGGCAAGATCGGGCAGAACCCCGCTTTGCGGGCGCGGGGCGATCGGATCGTACAGCATAGGGATTTCCTCCTTGCGTACCGGCCCGCCCGCGCCGGGCAGCCGGGCGGGCAGGGACGGAAAGGCTTTTCCCGGCCGCCAGGCCGGGGCGTAATCTGTATACTAGACGATTTTGCCCCCGGGATTATTTCTTTTTGCCCCCTTACAAATTCCCGAAACCGCAAAAAACGGGCTGCAGCGGCAGCCCGTTTTCGCGTTTTTCCGTTATTTCCCGGCGCATTTGCGGATGCGCAGCAGCAGCAGGATCAGGCTGACTCCCAGCAGGATGTGGCCGATGCCCGCCACCCCGGACAGCGAGGCGTTGAGGGCGGTGGAGACCGGCGTGCCCAGCACCTGCACCACGCCCCGCGCCAGCAGGGTGACGGCGGTCACGTTCAGGCCCAGATGGAAGGCCACCAGCACCCGGCCCACGGCCTTGTCGGTGAAGGCCAGCTGTTTTTCCAGCGCCAGCAGCACCAGAAACAGCAGCATGCCCAGCGCGAAGTAGTGGGTATGTACCATCGAGAGGGTGGTGCGGCCGGTGAAACCCTGGATCTTGGTGAACTCCCGGTAAAAGACCCCGGCCACAGCGGCCAGCACGGCGTAGACAAGGGCGGTATTGGCGTAACGTTTCATAGCAATTCTCCTTTTCGATTCTTCCGGTGTGAGGGCTCCGGCGTGCAGCGCCCGCCCGTACCGCAGCGCAAAGGCCAGGCCGGCCGCCAGCAGCGCCGCCCCCAGCGGCCCGGGCGGTCAGTACAGGGCGCGCCGCACCGTTTCCAGCAGGGCGGCCGGATCGCCGCCTCCCTGCAGCAGCACCGCCAGCAGCTGGGAAAACAGCAGATCCGCGAAGGCCTCCGGCGTGAAGGCCGGGTTGAAGGCGTCCGGGCGGATATGGGGATCCCGGCGCAGCACCCCGCACAGGGAATCCCGGATGTGCTGCCAGGTCCGGCCCATCAGGCGGCGGCCGTCCTCCTTGTCCAGATGCACAAACCCCAGCGCGTGCAGGCTGAAAAAGCCGGGATACTCCCGGGCGCCCCAGGCCATCCGCTCGTACAGCCCCCGCAGGCAGGCCAGGATATCCGCCGGCTCCTCGCCGGGCTGATGGAAGATCTCGCACCACACGCTCTCCACCGCGGCGGCGGTCAGCCGGGATTTGGAGCCGTAGTAGTTGTAGATCGAGCCCACCGACACCCCGCAGGCAGCCGCCACCGACCGGATGTTCACCGCCTGCCAGCCCTGGCTGCGGATCAGTTCCCGGCTGGCCGCCAAAATCTCCTCTTTGGATGTGACCACCGGATTCACAGGCGCTCCCCTCCTCATCTTGAACAATGTTCATTTTACCGGACACCTCGCCATTTGTCAACCCCGCGGCCAAAAACGGGCCGATCCCCCGATCAGCTTTCCAGCAGGGCGGCCAGCAAAGCGCTGATCTGCCGGTAGTATTCCTTGCACTGGGGATCCACCTTGGCCGGGTCGCCCCAGTCGGTAAAGACCGCCACATAGTAGGGGTCCGGAGCGTAGACGATGGCTATATCGTGCAGCGCGTCGATCCAGTTGCCGTATTTTCTGGCCATGGGCCAGTCAAAGGTCAGGTAGTTGCTTCGCGCGTTCAAAAACGCCTGCTTGAGTTCCTCCCCGTCGGCGGTGCCGCTGTCAAAAAAGGTTTGCAGCGCGGTGAGGACCCTGACCGCCTCGGCGGGCGAGAGATTGCCGGACATGCCGGTGGCCAGGCTCAAATTGGCGACGCGGCCGGTCATATCCAGCCCCAGGCTGGACAGAAAGTCCACAAAGCCGGTGGCGGCGGTGGCGGGCCAGCGGGTGTAGAGCTGCTCGGCGGCGCTGTTGTTGCTCTGGCCCACCATCAGGGCCACCGCCTCCCGGGCGGTGCGGTCCGGCACCGTGACCAGCTGGGGGGTGGGGGTGGGCAGCCCGGCAGCCTGCTCCTCCTGGGACAGGAGCACCTCCTCCAGGCGGGTCCAGCCCGGCAGGGTCTCGTTCAGATCCAGCTGCCCCTGCGCCGCCCGGCTGTAGAGCCAGAGGGCATACGGCGCCTTGAGCAGGCTGGCGGCGTAGTAGGACCGGTCCGCATCCCGGGCGTAGGTAAGCCCGTCGGAGGGCCGCACCGCCAGCACCGACACGCTGCCGGGCAACGTGTCCAGATAGGCGTCCAGGGCGGCGCGGGCGGCCGCCTGGGCGGGGGTGTCCCCCTCCGGGGCCGGGGTGGCGGTGGGGGCCGGGGTGGCGCTGTCGGCCGGGGTGGCGCTGTCGGCCGCGGGGCCCTCCTGTTGCGCCGGGGGCGTGGGGGTGGGGGCGGGCGCGGGGGTCGCCGTGGGCGCGGCGGGGGGGGCCGGGGCGCCCGCCGGGCGGGAGAGTTCGCTGCCGGCCAGCATCCAGCGCACGGCCAGCACCAGCAGGGCCAGGATCGCCAGCATCGCCCCGATCCCCGCCAGCCGCCGCGCCCGGCGGCGACGACGACGGGAAGCCCGCGCCGGGTTTTTGCGGTACACCCGGCGCGGGCTGGCCGCGGGCTGTTCCTGTTTCATGGGTCTGTTTCCTCCTTGCATTGGTCAGGTCAGCTGGATCGCCACCCCGCTCACGCAGCACAGCCGCGCGTCGTAGTACACGCAGACCATGCTGCCGCTGTACCGGTCGGTGAGGGTCAGCAGCACCTCGTTGTCCAGCCGGATGATCTGGGCGTCCAGCATCAATTCGTCGCACAGCAGCTGCAGGCGGCTCTCCCCTTCGGGCAGGGTGTAGGCATCCTGGTAGGGGCGGTCCTGCAGCCGGACCGCCAGTTCCGCGCCCACGCCGTCGGTGAGGGTATACCAGCTCTCGGGCGGGATGCCCAGCAGGGTATCCTGCCAGCCGGCCAGAAACCGGGTCAGGTCCTCCTGCACCATCTGCACCGCCTGGTCCAGCTGGGTGCGGTGGGCCGCCGGCTGGTCCGGGATGTACAGCCGCGCCGACAGCTGCATCCCGGACAGATCGTCCCCGATCGCCAGGTCCAGGGTCACGCCGGTCTGCTCCATCGTCCGGCCGCTGTACAGGTTGGTGAACTGCAAGGCGCCGGGCACAGCGTAGTCCTTGAGATAGTAGGCCACGCCGCCGTCGCCGGCCAGGATGCCGAAGGGCAGCGGGCCCGTGTCGTCCCCCTCCCAGACCCCGTAGATGCCCAGCAGATCGAACAAAAACGCATAGACGCCGCTCAGGCTCAGCCCCGGCTCCCCGTCCGCCGAATCAACAAGCTGGTCCGGGTCGTACCGCTGCCAGATGGGCAGCACCGGCTCATCCTCGGCGGCCAGGCTCAGGGAGGTGTAGACCGGCAGCGGATCGGCCGCCCCGCCGGCGGGCAGGGCCCGGGCCAGCGCGCCGCCGCCCAGCCCGGCCAGCAGCGCCCCCGACGCCGCGATGACCGCCGCCCACAGCGCCACCCGCAGATGGCCGGACAGCGCCCGCTGTTTTTCCACCGGTCTTTCCCCCCTTTGTCAATACTCCATCACCAGCCCGGTGACACACCGCAGCCGCACGTCGTAGTACAGGCAGACCATCCCGCCGCTGCCCCGCTCTCCGATGACCACCAGCAGTTCGTTGTCCAGCTGGATGGTCTGCAGATCGATCCACAGCGCGTCGCTGATCTGCTGCAGCTGTTCGGCCACCGAGGCGTCGGGGAACAGTATCTCCGTCATCCAGCTCCGGGCCTCCATCCAGGCGGTCATGCCGTTGGACGCCTCATAGAGCGGGATGCCCAGCAGCAGTTCGCTGTCCCCCCGCAGGAATTCCAGCAGCCGCTGCTGCACCAGTTCCCGGGCCTCGTCGAACTGGCCGGGCTGGGCGGCGGGCAGATCCGGGAAAAAGTACCGGGCCGCCGTGCCGTTGCCCACGGCCAGGTCCGCCAGCACCCGGCCCGGGTCGTGCAGCTCGCCGGTGACCTGGTCGATCGGCCGCACCCGGCCGGCCAGTTCGTACTGGTACAGATACCAGGCGGAGCCCGGGTCGGCGGCGGGGGTCTGCCAGGGCAGCTGGACGGCCTGGCCCTGGGGCGGGTCGTACAGGAACACCGGCAGGCACAGCCGCTCCTCCGCCCAGAGGGCGTCGGTGTCCAGCGGCAGCAGGTCGGTCAGCTGCATTCCGGGCTGGGACGCGTCGGCGGTCAGCAGGTCCAGCATCTCGTCCGGGTCGTACCGCTGCCAGATCGCCGGCACCGGCTCGTCCTCCGCCACCAGGTTCAGGGAGGTGTATACCGGCAGGGTCTCGGCCGCCCCGCCCGCGGGCAGCGCGCCGGCCAGCGCCCGGCCGCCCAGCCCGGCCAGCAGCGCCCCCGCCGCCACGATGCAGGCGGCCCACAGCCCGGTGCGCACCGCCACCGCCCCGCCGTTCTCCTTATGCTCCAGGGTCGGTTTCCTTTCGCTCCTCGCGGCCGGCCAGGGGCAGATACAAGGTGATCAGGGTCCCCTGCCCCACCCGGCTGTCCACCTCGTAGCGGCCGCCGTGGATGCGCACGATCTGCTCGCACAGGGCCAGACCCAGCCCCGCGCCGCCCGCCTTGCGGGCCCGGGACTTGTCCACCATGTAAAAGGGCTGGCGGATCTTGTCCAGTTCGGCGGCGGGGATGCCCCGGCCATAGTCCCGGATGCAGATCTCGGCCCAGCCGTTCTGGGGCCGGCCCGCCAGCACCAGGCGGCTGCCCGCCGGGCTGGCCTTGCGGGCGTTGTCCAGAAAGTTGTACAGCAGGCTTTTCAGCAGTTCCCGGTCCCCGTTCACCACCATGGGCTGGCAGTACTCCTCCAGCCGCAGCCGCCCGCCCGCCAGCAGGGGCTGGATGGCGGTGGCCACTTCTTTGAACAGCCCCGGCATATCCACCGGAGTCAGCACCAGGTTGCGGTTCTCCACCGCCAGCAGTTCCATGAGCTTGCCGCTCAAACTGCGCAGCCGCCTTGTCTCCTCCACGATGATGCCCGCGTACCGCATCCGCTGCTCGTCCGGCACCTGCTTTTGCAGCTGCAACAGATCCGCGAAGCCCAGGATGCTGGTCAGCGGCGTTTTCATCTCGTGGGCCATGTTGGCGGTAAAGGTCTTCTGGCTCTCGGCGGTGTTCTCCAGCTGGTCCACCCGCTGCTGCACCGCCCGGGCCAGCCGGTTCATGTCCTGGGCAAGGCCGGCCAGCTCGTCGCCGCTGGTCAATTCCAGCCGCTGGGCGTAGTCCCCGCCGGCGATCCGGCGGGCGGTGCGGCTCAAGGTGTGCAGCGGGCGCAGCATGGTGCGCACCACCACCACCAGCAGCCCCGCGCCGGCCAGGCTCACCGTCAGGCTCACCGCCACCAGCCGCAGGCTCTGCCCCGCCAGCCGGTCCACCCCGGCCTGCACCGAAAACCGGCACACCAGCCGATAGGCCTGCTGCTCGGCGGTGAAGGGCAGGCTGCACACCAGCACCGCCCCCTCCTCCCCGCGGGAAAATTCATACAGGGTGCCGGGGATCTCGGCGGCGTCCTGGGCGCCGGCCATGGCGTCGGTGCAGCCGTCCACCGGCCGGTCCAGCGCCTGGCCGTCCCGGTACAGCCCCAGCTGCAGAAGAAACTCGTCGGTCAGCTGGCTGGAAGCGCTGCGCACCGCGGCCGCGTCGGCCGCGTCGGCGTCCAGCATCATCAGGCCGTTCTGCAGCCGGGTGCTCACCACCCCGGTCTTGATCAGCCGGGCCAGGTACTGCTGCTGGGTCAGCGCCCGGTCCAGCTGCTCGTCCCACACCGTCTGCCAGCTCTCCCGCACAAACAGCAGGGTCAGCAGGCTGGTACACAGCACCATCAGCGCCAGGGTGCCCAGAAAGATCTTCTGCCACAGCTTCATCTCACTTCTCCAGCCGGTATCCCACCCGGGGCAGGGTCACCAGCTTGTCGGCCAGGCCCAGCTTCTGGCGCAGCCGCTGCACGTGGATGTCCACGGTGCGGGTCTCCCCCGCGAACTCGTACCCCCACACCAGCGCCAGCAGCTTTTCCCGGGTAAGGGCCAGGTCCTGGTGCTGCAAAAACACCCGCAGCAGCTCAAACTCCTTGGGGCTCAGCGCCACCGGCACCCCGGCCCGGGTCACCGTGTGGCTGCCCAGGTCCTGCTGGATGTCCCGGTAGGTGAGCACCGTGTTGCCCTTGCCCCGGCGGCGCAGCGCCACCTCCACCCGGGCCAGCAGTTCCAGCGCCTCGAAGGGCTTGGCGATGTAATCCTCCGCGCCCAGCTGCAGCCCCCGCACCTTGTCGGTCACCTGCTGCATGGCGGACAGAAAGATCACCGGCACGTCCAGCCCGGCCACCCGCTCCATCACCCCGAAGCCGTCCAGCCCGGGCAGCATCACGTCCAGCAGGATCAGGTCGTAGCCGCCGGCAAAGATCTTCTCCACCGCCTCGGCGCCGTCGGCGCAGTTTTCGCAGGTATACCCGCCCAGCTGCAGGGTGGCCTCGATCATCTGGGCGATGTGCCCCTCGTCCTCCACTACCAGGATATGGGCCGATTGTTGTGCGTTTTGGTTCATGATTCGTACACCTCCATGCCCATTATCCCATACAAAGGGTATCCAAAACCGCGCAAAGTTGTATCAAAACCGTAAAAACGCCCCGATACTCCCCTTTACTATACCACATCCGGCCCGCCGGCGCAAAGCGGGGGATATTGGCAACACAAACCCGCCGGGATGTGGTACAATAGGCAAAGAGCAAGGAGGGATTTTTCATGGACCTGAAGGGCAAGACCGTGGTGCTGGCCATCACCGGCGGCATCGCCGCCTACAAGATCGCCACCCTGGCCAGCATGCTGGTGAAGCAGAAGGCCACCGTGCTGGTGCTGATGACCGAGAACGCCACCCGGTTCATCGCGCCGCTGACCTTTGAGGCGCTCACCGGCACCCGCTGCATGGTGGACACCTTTGACCGGAGTTTTTCCTTTGAGATCGAGCATGTGGCGGTGGCCGACCGGGCGGACCTGGTGCTGGTGGCCCCGGCCAGCGCCAACGTGATCGCCAAGATGGCGAACGGCCTGGCGGACGATATGCTCACCACCACCGTGCTGGCCTGCCGGTGCCCCAAGCTGGTGGCCCCGGCCATGAACACCGGCATGTACGAGAACCCGGCCACCCAGGCCAACCTGGCCCGGCTGCGGGAGTACGGGGTGGAGGTGATCGACCCGGCCTGCGGGCGGCTGGCCTGCGGGGCGGTGGGACCGGGCAAGATGCCGGAGCCCGCCCAGCTGCTACAGCGCATCCAGCGGCAT
>CALXIA010000022.1 GCA_944388245.1 uncultured Gemmiger sp.
ATATCGCTCATCACGTCGCCGTCGTAGTTCTTGCAGGCCCAGATGAAGCCGCCCTCGCTGCGGATGACCCGGGCCACCGCATCGTCGATCAGGGTGTAGAAATACTCGATGCCGGCCGCCTCGAACTTTTCCTTGTACTCGGCGTCGTAGATCTCCTGGAAAATATCCTTGAAGGTGTGGTCGTACTGCTTGCTGATGGTGTCCTTGGTGGCAAACCACAGGTCCTGCCCAGCGTCCAGGGCAAAGTTGAAGCAGCTGCGGGCGAAGCTGGCAATGGAGGTATCCTTGTTGTACTGGGCCTGCAGCACGCCCGGGCACTCAAAGTCGTAGACCGGCAGCCGGGTCTCCTTGCCGTCGGCCGCGGTGTAGACCAGTTCGGCCTTGCCGGGGCCGGGCACCCGCAGTTCGGTGCCCTTGTACACGTCGCCGTAGGCGTGACGGGCAATGGTGATGGGCTTTTTCCAGTTTTTGACCACCGGCTTAATGCAGCTGATCACGATGGGGGTGCGGAACACGGTGCCGTCCAGCACGGCACGGATGGTGCCGTTGGGGCTCTTCCACATCTCGTGCAGCTTGTATTCCTCCACCCGCTGGGCGTTGGGGGTGATGGTGGCGCACTTGACCGCCACGCCGTACTTCTTGTTGGCCAGCGCCGCGTCCATGGTCACCTGGTCGCCGGTGGCGTCCCGGTTGGGCAGGCCCAGGTCATAGTACTCGCAGTTCAGCGCCACGAACGGCTCCAGAAGATCCTCCTTGATCATCTTCCAGAGCACGCGGGTCATCTCGTCGCCGTCCATCTCCACCAGAGGGGTGGTCATCTTGATCTTTTCCATGGGGATCGCCTCGCTTTTCTATAGTATCACGGCCGCCCGGCCGCGGGGATGCTCAGGATTCCGCCGTGTGGGGAATGGCCGCGAAGCCGTGCTCCACCGTGATCACGCAGCGGTAGTCAGGATACTGCCGGCTCACCCGCTCCGCGATAGCCTGGCGCAGCTGGGCATCGCTCATGCGGAACTGGGGCGGGGCCACACAGTCAAAAATCGCATTGGTGTGGGTGGTGCCGGGCACCATCCGCAGATCGTGAATGGTCAGGGAGGGGTCGATCTCCAGCACCTGTTCCGCCAGCCAGTGGCGGAAATCCCCCACCGCCTCGTCGCTGGTCACGATCGGGTCAAAGTGGATCACCACGTTGATGTGGTCGTGCTCCAGAAAATCCCGTTCGATGTTGTCGATCAGGTCATGGCTGGCCATCACATCCCCCTCGGCCGCCATCTCCACATGCATGCTGGCAAACCGGCGCCCGGGGCCGTAATCGTGCACCATCAGATCGTGCACCCCCAGCACGCCGGGGTAGCTCATGACCTTGTCGTGAATGTGCTGCACCAGCGCCTCGTCCGGGGCCTCGCCCAGCAGGGGGGACAGGGTATCCTGAATGATGCCCACCCCGCTGTACAGGATGAACGCCGCCACCCCCAGGCCCATCCAGCCGTCCACCGGCAGGCCGGTGAACCGTTCCAGCACCCCGGCGGCCAGCACCGCGGCGGTGCTGATCACGTCGTTGCGGCTGTCGGCCGCGGTGGCGATCAGGGTGGAGGACTGGATCTTGCGCCCGATCCGGGCGTTAAAGACGCTCATCCACAGCTTCATCAGGATGGAGGCCACCAGCACACAGAGGGTGAGCAGGCCGAACTCCACCGGTTCGGGGTGCAGGATCTTGGAAACGCTGCTCTTGGCCAGCTCCACCCCGATCAGCAGGATCATCACCGCCACGCCCAGGCCGGCCAGATATTCGTACCGGGCGTGGCCGAAAGGATGCTCCTTGTCGGCGGGGCGGCTGCCCAGCCGGAAGCCCAGCAGGCTGATCACGTTGGAGGACGCGTCGGACAGGTTGTTGACCGCGTCGGCGGTGACAGCCAGGCTGCCGAACAGCAGGCCCGCGGTGAATTTCCCCGCGCAGAGCAGCAGGTTGCAGACGATGCCCACCATCCCGGCCAGGTTGCCGTAGGCGGTGCGGACAGCCTCGCTGCGGGTATTCTCCGGGTCCCGGATAAAGAGCCGGATCAACAGATCGGTCACAAAAAACGCCTCACTTTTCGCGGGTCTTTTTCGATGCAGCGAAAAAAACCGTGTTTATTATACCATAGATCCGCCCGGCGCGCTACCGGGCAGGCCGAATTTCGGCCCGCGGCACCCCGCCGGGAACGGCAAAAGCCGCCGGCGAAAGGCCGGCGGCCGAAACCGCGCAGAACAAAACAGGGATCAGCGGCGGATGCAGGCGTCCCGATCGGGGCCCACCGAGATGTAGGCCACCCGGCAGCCCACCGCCTTTTCCACCCAGAGCACATAGTCCCGGGCCTGCTGGGGCAGTTCGTCCCAGCTGCGGCAGCCGGAGATGTCGCAGTGCCAGCCGGGCAGGTATTCCACCACCGGCTGGGCGCTGTCCAGCGCCTCGCCCATGGGGAACCGGTCGGTGCGCTGGCCGCGCACCTCATAGGCGGCCACCACCGGGATTTTTTCCATATAGCCCAGCACGTCCAGCAGGGTCAGGGCCAGTTCGTCCGCGCCCTGGCAGTACACGCCGTACCGGCTGGCCACCGCGTCAAAGGGGCCCACCCGGCGGGGACGGCCGGTGGCCGCGCCGTACTCATGGCCGGCCTCCCGCAGCCGATCCTTCTCCTCCTCGGTCATAGCCAGTTCGGCGGCGAAGGGGCCCTCGCCCACGCAGGAGGAGTAGGCCTTCATGATGCCGATGGACTTATCCAGCTTGTGGCCGGGGATGCCCGCGCCGATGGGGGCGTAGGCGCCGATCACATTGGAGGAACTGGTATAGGGGTAGATGCCGAAATCGATATCCCGCAGCGCGCCCAGCTGGGCCTCGAACAAAATCTTCTTGCCCTCGTCGTCGGCCTTGGCCAGGTAGGCGCCCGCGTCGCAGATGTAGGGGGCGAACACCCGGGCAAAGTGCTCCAGCTGGCCCCAGATCTGCTCCAGCTGGAGGGGCTCCACCCCGTACATGCCCACCAGTTCAGCGCTCTTCCACTCCACAATGGTGGCCAGCCGGTTTTTCAGCGCGGCGTCCAGGTGCAGCAGATCGCCCATCCGCAGGGTCTTTTTCATGTACTTGTCGCCGTACACATAGGCGATGCCCCGGCGGGTGCTGCCGAACTTGGCCGCGCCCAGCCGGTCCTCCTCCAGGCCGTCCTGCAGCACATGGTAGGGCATGCAGATGGTGGCCCGGTCGCTGATGCGCAGATGGGCGGGGGCGATCTCCACGCCCTTTTCCCGCAGGGAGGCGATCTCCTTCTCCAGATGGGCCGGGTCGATGACCATGCCGTTGCCCATGACGCAGACGACCTCCGGGCGCAGGATGCCGGAGGGCAGCAGGTTCAAAACGAACTTGCCCCGGGGATTGACCACGGTGTGCCCGGCGTTGTTGCCGCCCTGATAGCGCACCACAATATCGTATTCCTGGCTGAGCAGGTCCACCATGCGGCCCTTGCCCTCGTCGCCCCAGTTGATGCCGGTGATCGCTGTAAGCATAATGTTTCCCCTCTTCATTTGGCGGGCCGGTCCTGCGGCGGAACGGCCGGTGGATTCACGAACAAGTCTTAGTATACTCCCCCGCGGCGCGGGATTGCAAGCGCTCTGCCGCAAAAAAGCGCCCCGCCGCCGGCGGGGAGGACGGGCTTCAGCCGCGGGTGTGGCGGCGCACCGGATGGCGGGTGCCGTCCGGCTCCACGATGGTGGTATTCTCCAGCTGGCTGACAAGGCTGCCCTTGATCGCCTGCAGATACGCCTGCCGCAGCGCGGCCTGCTCGGCCTTTTCCTCCTCGGTAAGCCCTTCGGGGGTGCGGCTCTTGCGGGCCAGTTCGTTGATGCGTGCGATCTGCTGCTGATCCATAGTCGGTCCTCCTGACAGCGCGGGATCATGCCGCGCATACAAATTTATTATACCCTGCCCGCCGCCCCCGCGCAAGCCCTTTTCCCCGCGTTTTCGCGGCTTTTCCCGGGCAATGGGCACAGAGAAAGCCCGCCGGCTTGCGGCGGGCTTTCTCTGACATTTTGCGTTTACAGACAGGAAAGGGAATTTTTTGCAATCATCCATCTATATGAACTCCCCGCTTGGAGGGAGGAGCGTTGGTCTGACCCGCCCGGCCCCGGCAGGGGGCCTGGCATGGGCGGGTGTCAGTAGCGCCTTTCGCGGGAGTATTCCCCCGCGGCGGCCGGAGTATGATTCGCCGCTTTGGCGGCGTTTTCGTTTCCGATGGTTATAGAATACCCCAAAGATATGAGCAATTTGTGTTGCGACTATAAAGCATTTGCAAACAAAGTGTGGTACAATGGTAAAATCGAGACAAGGAGGGGATGTTTCATGCAGCCCAAACCCAATCACGACCGGGAGATGCAGAACTGCCTGGCGGCGCTGGACGCCGGCGCCCGGCCCCGGCTGCTGCTGCACGCCTGCTGCGGGCCCTGTTCCAGCGCGGTGCTGGAACGGCTGTGCCAGCGCTTCGCAGTGACGGTGCTCTACTACAACCCGAATATCTGGCCCGCCGCCGAGCACGACCGCCGGCGGGAGGAACTGGCCCGGTTCTTGCGTCAGTGCGGCTGCGGGGCCGAACTGGTGACGCCGCCCTACGCGCCGGAGGAGTTTTACGGCGCGGTACAGGGGCTGGAATCGGAGCCGGAGCGGGGCGGCCGGTGCACGGTGTGCTACCGGCTGCGGATGGAGCAGGCGGCCCGGTACGCGGCGCAGCACGGGTTTGACTGGTTCTGCACCACCCTGTCCATCAGCCCCCACAAGGACGCGGAGCGGATCAATCAAATCGGCCGGGAGCTGGAGGCGCAGTACGGGGTGCGGCATCTGCCCAACGACTTCAAGAAGCGGGGCGGCTACCAGCGCAGCCTGGAATTGAGCGCCGAGTACGGCCTGTACCGGCAGGACTACTGCGGCTGTGAGTTCAGCGCCCGGCGGGCGGAAAAAGCAGAATAAGCAAAACCCGGCGGGAGGCAAGACTTCCCGCCGGGTTTTTCTTGCGCGTTTTTCGTCTCACGGGGCCGCAGCAGTTCCCAAGCCGCCCCGGCAATGAACCAGAGCCCCCGGGCCAGGGCCAGCAGAAACGGGGCGGTTTGTCACGCAAAGAGCCTTTGCGCGCCGTTATTTCAGCTCGCGCCAGAAACGCGCCATGGTCCCGCAGCCCGCCGCCAGCCAGGCCAGCAGAGACAGCCCGTCGAACGCCAGGGCGGGATAGGGCAAGGGATAGAAGGACGCGGCATGGGTCAGCACCAGCTGCAGCGGGAAGAAGGCCCCCATCCAGACGGCCGCCACGTAAAACCGGGCCCGCTTGTTTCGGCCCGCCGGGTCCTGCGGGCCCAGGACCCGCCAGATCATTTCAAATCCGCCCGCCGCCAGAACGCTCAGCAGCGTCCCCGCCAGGCAGAGCACATCCGACTGAAAACGGACCGCGTTGATCAGCTGAAGCACCAGCGCCGCGGCGCTGAGGGTCACCGCCCCCGCAAAGGCCGCGTTCAGGTACACCGGCGCGTTTTCGATCGTTCCGCCGACCTGTCCCGGCGCCTGGGGGGTCTCGTATTCCTCGTACAACAGATAGTCGGTGGTCACCCCGAACAGCCGGCTCAACCCCAGGATGTTGGGCGCGTCGGGAAAGGCCGAGCCCATCTCCCACCGGGAGACCGCCTGCCGGGACACCCCCAGTTTGTCCGCCAGTTCTTCCTGGGACAGGCCCGCCTTTTTGCGCAGGGCCAGAATCTTTTCCGCCATGGTCATCTTGCTGCAAACCTCCTGTGTTTGGATCGCTCTCAGGATACCATACCCCGCCGGGCAGCGCCACCACATCGGGTTCGCAATCCCGCAACCCAACGTAACATCGGCGTTTTTCGGGCCGATAGGGGGGTCCAAGACCCTCCGAAAGTTCGGCCCGCAAAGTTTTCGGTAAAAACGGGGCGCGCCGCCCGAAAAGCAGCGCGCCCCGTGAGGATTTGTCTTTCCCGCGGGCCGGAGGATTCCGGCCCGCTGTTTGCGGGGGGTATGGGGGGAATGCTTCATTCCCCCCATATTGGCCCGTCAGCGCCCGCGTCCCGCGCCGCCACCCCGGGTAAAGCCGCCGCCACCCGAAGACCGGCCGCCGAAACCGCCGCCAAAGGAGCGGCCGCCCCCAAAGGAGGACCGGCCCGCGCCGCCGCCCCGGGTGAAGCCGCCACCACCCGAGGACCGGCCGCCAAAGCCGCCGAAACCGCCGCCGAAGCCGCCGCCCCGGGGAGGCCGGGGTGGCCGCGGTCCGCCGCCCCAGCCGCCGTAGGGCGGACGAGGGGGACGGGGCGGGCGGGGCGGACGGGGTCCGCCGCCCCAGAACCACCAGCCGGGCCGGTAGACCCGCCGCCGGGGGATAAAGGCCGATACAACCACCGCCACCAGGATCAGCCCCACCACCAGCAGAAGCAGAATGGTGTTGGCCGCGAAGCCCAGGATGGTGGCCGCCGGGGTGGACACCCGCCCGGCGGGCGCGCGCCCGCCGGAGGGCTGGGCCGTCACGCTGCCGCCGGTCGCCTGCACCTGGCTGGCGCTGCGATTCACCCCGAAGGAGGCGGCCAGCTCGTCGTAGAGGGCCGCCGCCGTGGCGCGCACCCCCGCGTCGTAGTTGCCCACCGCGAAATCCGGTTCCAGATACTGGTTCAGGATGCGGCTGATGCTGCTGGTGGGCAGCCGGGTCTCAAGCCCCGCCCCCTGCACGCACCAGTAATCCTCCGCGCCCACCACCAGCAGAAGCAGCACGCCCCGGTTGGTGCCCTCGTTGCCGATCTGCCAGTCGTTGAACAGATCGTAGGCGAAGTCCTCGGTGGACTTGTTGCCGGTGAAGCCCACCGTCACCACCACCAGGTCGCACTCCTCCACGTTGTGGTAGAGATCGTCCCCCAGCGCGGCCAGCCAGGCCTTGGTGTCGGCGCTGAGCACACCCGCCTCGTCGGTGACGTACCAGGCGTCGGAGGGGGTCACATCCGCCCGGGAATAGTCGATCTCATGGGAACAGCCCGCCAGCGTCCCGGCCAGCAGCGCCACCGCCAGTATCAGGGCCGCCAGCCGGCCCAGGGTCCTCTTTTTCATGCAAACAACTCCACTTCCTGTACCTGCCAGATCCGGCCCAGCACCACCGCCGGGAAGCCGCGCAGGGTCTCATTGAAGGCCTGCGCCGCCTCGTTGTATCCGTCGTGCTGGATGATGTCCTGGCGGGACAAAAACTCGCTCCACTGGGTCTGCAGGGTCTCCGCCTTGCCCGCCAGCTGAGCGGGCAGGGTCAGCTGCTGATACAGCGCGTCCACCGCCGAGGCCAGCCGGCTGTTGGCCGCGTACTGGGCCGCGGGGCCCTCGGCCCCGTTCAGTTCATCCAGCGCCCCGCGGGCCCCGGTCACCAGGGGATCCTCCTTGCCCAGCAGGTTTTCCCCCAGGGTCAGGATGTTGGCGGCCGCGTTGGCCCGGGCGGTCAGGTCGGAGGCGATGGACATGCCATCCCCCCGCATCCCCTGTTCGTACAGCGCCGCCGTGTCGGCGGCCTTGGCGGCCAGCTTTCCGCCGCCCAGCCCCACCACCGCCACAAGCGCCAGCGCCACGGCGATCAGCCGGGCGGTCAGCGGACGGCGCAGGGGCGCGGGCAGCCTGCCCTCGGCCCTGCCCAGCGCGGGCAGGCCGGCGGTGTCGAATTCCGCCGCGTCCGGATCAAACGCCGGGGACGCGGGGCCGAAATCCTTCTGTGCGGCCATCTCAGTTCAGCTCCAGCAGCTTCTGCTTCAGCTCGCCCTCGATCCGGCCCAGCTCCTGCTCGGCGGCGGCGCGCTTCTCCTTGCCCTCGGTCTGGATCTTCTTCAATTCGTCCAGCGTCTCGATCAGGCTGCGGTTGGTGGCCTGCAGGGTCTCGATGTCCACGATGCCCCGCTCGGACTCCCGGGCCGCCTCGATGGTGCCCTGCTTGAGGGCCGCTGCGTTCTTCTTGAGCAGGTCGTTGGTCATGTTGGTCACCGCCCGCTGGGCGTTGATCGCCTGCTGGCTGTGGGCCAGCCCCAGCGCCAGCACCATCTGGTTTTTCCACAGGGGAATGGTGTTGACGATGCTGCTCTGGATCTTCTCCGCCATGACGGTGTTGTTGTTCTGGATCAGGCGGATCTGGGGCCCCATCTGCAGGGAGATGTTGCGGGTCAGTTCCAGGTCGTAGAGTTTTTTCTCAAACCGGTCGCACAGATCGGACAGGTCCCGGGCCGCCTGGGCGTCCTCGGGCAGGCCGCTGGCGCGGGCCTTGGCCTCGGCGGCCGCCAGCTCGCCCTCCCGCACGGCTTTCAGCTTCTTCTTGCCGGCCAGGATATACATGCTCAACTCTTTGAAATAGGTCATGTTCAGCTGGTACATCTTGTCCAGCATGGCGATGTCCTTCATCAGCTGGACCTGGTGGGCCTCCAGCATGCCCTCGATCCGGTCCACGTTGGTCTCCACCTTGTTGTACCGGGTCTTCATCTCCTCCAGCTGGTTGCCCGCCCGCTTGAACAGGCCCAGAAAACCCTTGGGCTGCTCCTCCAGCGCGTCAAAGTTCTGCAGTTCGGTCACCAGGCTGGTGAGCATATCCCCCACCTCGCCCATGTCCTTGGTGCGCACCTTGTCCAGGGCGGCCTCGCTGAAGTCGCTGATCTTCTTCTGGCTGGCCGCGCCGTACTGCAGCACGATCTGGCTGTTGGTGATGTCGATCTTCTCCGCGAAATCGTCCACCATCTTCTGCTCTTCCGGGGACAGGGGGGTATCCTCCACCGTCACCGGCTCCACCTTGGGCTGGGCTTTCTCCTCCGCCGCGGCGGCGTCGCCCATCGGGTCCAGGGTCAGGGAAGGGGCAGCGGGGGCGGCGTCCAGGCCGTCCAGGCTCAGGGTCACTTTTTCCTCCATAATCCAATCGTCCTTTCTTTTCGCGTCCGGGCGGACGCGCACTTTACGGATTCCGGGGCTGGCTGTCAAACTCGCTGCCGGTCAGCCCCTGGCCCCGCAGCATCCCGTTCAGCACCTCCAGATCCGCGCTCAGATCCAGCGCGTCGGCGGCGAACAGGCTGTCCAGTTGATTTTCAAAGGCGGTGGCGATGCTGGCCGCGTTGGTCTCCACCTCCCGGCGCACCGAGGCGGCGTTGCCGCCCTGCACCGCCTGCCCCTCCAGCCGGGCGTAGAGTTCCAGGATCCGCACCGCGTCCGGCAGGTAGTAGTTGGCAAACCGCCGGATCTGGGGCGCTTTCTCCGGATGGGCCTCCACCTCGGCCAAAATGCCCCGGCCGGCCTTCTCCATCCGCTGGATCGCGGCGGAGAGGGCGGTGTCCGGGATAGCCTCATCCAGCCGGCGCAGGTCGGCCAGCTTCTGCTGCACCGATTCCAGCATGGCGTCCGCATCCTCCCGGCCGGTCATGAAGGGCATCTCCACCCGGGTGACGCGGGCCGGGCACAGGCGGCGGGCGATCAGCCAGACCGCCGCGCTCACCACGGCGGTCACCGCCAGCGCCCACAGGCTGTACAGCGGCAGCGCCAGCCCGGCCACCAGCCAGACCGCCCCCGCGAAATAGGCCGGCAACACCGACCGGGTCCGTTTTTCCACCCATCTGCTCATGGCGTTCTCCTTTTCCGGCTTGTCCGCCGGTATAGTCCTATTGTATGCGCTTTGCCGCCAAAAAGCAACGCGCCGGGCCGCGCCTTTACAAAAAGTTAACGAGTGTTCCCTCCGCCAGCTTCTCCAGCAGGGCGGCCACCCCCTCCCGTTCCGGGCCGGGCACCGTCAGCCGGGCGGCGGCGCGCAGCGATTCCGGGGCGGTGTCCACCGCCACCGGCAGCGCCGCCAGCGCCAGCAGGGGCCGGTCGTTCTCCCCGTCGCCGGCGGCGAGCAGCCCCTTGGGGGAAAGGCCCAGCGCCTCCAGCGCGGCCCGCACCCCCGCGGCCTTGTCGCAGTCCGGCGGGCATACGTCGTACCGGCCGGCGGCAAAGGGGATCAGCCGCAGCCCCAGGTGCCCGTACCGGGCCGCGAAGCCCGCCGCGCCCTCCGGGGGCATGGCGCACTGGGCGGCGAAGGGCTTGCCGGCCAGGTGCCGGTCCTGGTCCTCCCCGTCCCGCAGCATCCCCGCCGGGTAGAAGCCGGCCAGCCGGTCGTAGCCCACATAGGCGTAGTAGGCCTCCGGATAGGCGAAGGCCAGGGGATAGTCGTAGTCCTCGCACCAGTCCACCAGGGCGTACATCGGCTGGTCCTCCAGGCAGCGGGCGGCCAGGGTGCGGCCCTCGCCGTCCAGCACCAGCGCCCCGCCGGAATACACCGCCGCGTCGGGCGCGAAGCCTTCCAGCATCGCGGGCGGCACGGCGCAGGCGGCACGCCCGGTGGCCAGAATGACCCGGATGCCGCGGCCTTGCACGGCGCGCAGGGCGGCCACGGTGCGCCCGGAGAGCTGTTTGCCGCCCCGGGGCAGCAGGGTGCCGTCCAGGTCCAGGGCGACGGCGGTGATGGTCATGGGGAATTCCTCCTTATGCGGGCGCTTGCCTTTTCGCCCGGTTGCGTGTATCATGGTTCGTTGGATGGGGCCGCGCCCCGTCCCCAGTATTATACCATTCCGGCGGGGGCCGGAACAAGAGAGGAGCGGTTTCATGCGCACCGAATGGCGCGACGGGCTGCGGGACGGGCTGCCCATCGCGGTGGGGTATTTCGCGGTGAGTTTCAGTTTTGGCCTGCTGGCCACCCAGGCGGGTCTGACCGCCTTTCAGGCGGGGCTCATCAGCCTGACCAACCTGACCAGCGCCGGCCAGTTTGCCGGGCTGACCATCATCACCGCCGGGTCCGGCCTGGGGGAGATGGCCCTGACCCAGCTGGTGATCAATCTGCGGTACGCCCTGATGAGCCTGGCGCTGGGCCAGAAGCTGGGGCCGCAGGTGGGCACGGTCAAGCGGTGCCTGATCGCCTTTGTGGACACCGACGAGATTTTCGCGGTGGCCATGGGCCGGCCCGGGCGGCCCACCCCCGCCTACATGGGCGGGCTGGGCTTTCTGCCGCTGCTGGGCTGGACCGGCGGCACCCTGACCGGGGCGCTGGCCAGCGGCGTGCTGCCGGCGGCGGTGATCAGCGCGCTGGGCATTGCCCTGTATTGCATGTTTGTGGCGGTGGTGGCGCCGGTGGCCCGGCGCAGCCGCCCGGTGCTGGCGGTGGTGGGCATCGCCCTGGTGTGCAGCTGCCTGCTGCGCTGGGCCCCGGTGCTGCGGCAGATCTCGGCGGGCACCGCCATCATCCTGTGCACGGTGATAGCGGCGGCGCTGGGGGCCTGGCTGTTCCCGGTGGAAGAACCGGCCCAGGGAGGTGACGCGGCATGATCTATCTGTACATTCTGGTGATGGCGGTGGTCACCTATCTGATCCGGATGCTGCCGCTGACCTTGCTGCGCAAGCCGGTGAAAAGCCGGTTTCTGCGCTCGTTTTTGTTCTATGTGCCCTACGCCTGCCTGACCGCCATGACGGTGCCGGCCATCTTCACCTGTACCCAGAGCCCGGTGAGCGCCATCGCGGGGTTTGCGGTGGCCATCGCGCTGGGGTTGCGCAACAAGGGCCTGATGACGGTGGCGGCAGCGGGCTGCCTGACGGTGTTCGCCGTGGAGCGGCTGCTGGACCTGGCCGCCGGCACCCTGTTCGGCGTGACGGTGCTGCTGGGGTAAAAAAGCACATAAAAACCGGCCTCCCGAAGCGGGAGGCCGGTTTTGTTTTGGGTTTTACGCCTGGCCGGGCAGGTGGATGACCTTTTTGGGGCAGACTTCCATGCAGGTGCCGCAGCCGGTGCACTTGGCGTAGTCGATGCGGGCCACGTTGTTGACCACCTTGATGGCCTGTTCCGGGCAGCTCTTCTCGCACTTCATGCAGGCGATGCAGCCGGCGCTGCACTCCTTGTTGGTGGCGGCGCCCTTCTCATGGTTGGCGCACATCACCACAGGCTTCTGCTTTTCCTCATACATCCAGATGATCTTGTGCGGGCAGGCCGCCTTGCAGGCGCCGCAGCCGGTGCACTTGGCCGGGTCCACTTTCGCCAGGCCGTTCTCCACATGGATGGCGTCGAACTGGCAGGCCTTGACACAGTCGCCCAGGCCGATGCAGCCGAAGCTGCAGGCGCTCGGGCCGCCGTACAGGGCGCTGGCCGCCGCGCAGCTGGAAACGCCCCGATAGTCGTATTTCTGCTTGCAGACGCCGTTTTCGCCCTTGCAGGCCACCACCGCGCAGACAGTGCGGGTGGCGCCGGCCTCCACGCCCATAACGGCGGCGACCTCCGCCGCGGCCTTGGCGCCGCCGGGCACGCACTTATTGACCGGCGCGCCCTCCACGATGGCCTTGGCGTAGTCGGCACAGCCGGCATAGCCGCAGGCGCCGCAGTTGGCGCCGGGCAGGCAGGCCTGCACCTGGCCCACGCGGGGGTCCTCCTCCACGGCCATGAAGCGGGCGGCCAGCACCAGGATCACGGCGCCCAGCAGGCCCACCACGGTGACCAGAATGATTGCCATAGCAATGGTCATAGGTTGGTTCCTCCTTTAAGCCGCAGTTTTGAAGATGGCGTCCACGATGCCGCCGAAGCCCGTGAAGGACAGGCTGACGATGGCTGCGGAGACCAGGGTGATGGGCAGGCCCTCAAAGCACTTGGGGGGCTGCGCGTCTTCCAGGCGCTTGCGCACGCCGCTGAACAGCACCATGGCCAGCATGAAGCCGAAGCCCGCGCCGGCGGCGCAGACGATGGATTCGATGAAGTTGTAGCCGTTGTCGATGTTCAGGATGGTGACGCCCAGCACCGCGCAGTTGGTGGTGATCAGGGGCAGGTAGACGCCCAGCGCCTTATGCAGCGGAGGCATGTACTTCTTCATGGCGATCTCGATCAGCTGCACCAGCACGGCGATCACCAGGATGAAGACGATGGTCTGCAGATAGCCCAGATCCCACTTCAGTTCGCCGGTGGCGGGATCCACCGGGGTGAGCAGGAAGGTCTGGATGGGCCAGGTCACCGCGGTGGCCAGCACCATGACGAAGACGACCGCGCAGCTCATGCCGAAGGCGGAGTCCAGCTTTTTGGACACGCCCAGGAAGGGGCAGATGCCCAGGAACTGCACCAGAACGTAGTTGTTCACCAGAATCATGGTGAAGAAAATGGCAGCAAGCTCCATTATTCACACTCCCCTTTCCCCGCGCAGGCGCCCTTGCTGGGGCAGCCCTCGCAGCCGATGCTGCGCTTGATGCGGTTGTTGGTTTTGATCTCGATCCACACCACGATGGCCATGAACAACCCGAAGGTGAAGAAGCCGCCGGGGGCGGAACCCATCAGGGTGAAGCGGTCCAGGCTCTCGGGCAGCAGCATCACGCCGAAGATGCTGCCCTTGCTGATCAGCTCACGGAAGGAGCCCATCAGCACCAGGGTCAAGGTGAAGCCCAGGCCCATGCCGATGCCGTCCAGCGCGCTGTCCACAACCGGGTTCTTGGAGGCGAACATCTCGGCGCGGCCCAGGATGATGCAGTTGACCACGATCAGCGGCAGATACACGCCCAGAGCGGTATCCAGTTCAGGCAGGAACGCCTTGACCAGCATCTGCACGATGGTCACGAAGGTGGCGATCACGGTGATGTAGGCCGGCAGGCGGACCTTGTCGGGAATGACCTTGCGCAGCGCGCTGATGGCGATGTTGGAGCACACCAGCACGAAAGCGGCCGCGATGCCCATGCCCAGGCCGCTGGAGGCGGCGGTGGTGACGGCCAGCGTCGGGCAGGTGCCCAGCACCAGACGCAGCGTCGGGTTCTCCTTCAACAGACCATTGGTCAGGATTTTGACTTTGTTACTCATGGATCAGTTGCCCCCCTTCATCGTCTGGAAGATCTCCATGCAGGCGGCAACGCCGGCCTTGACGCCGTCGCTGGACTCGGTGACGCTGGCAATCGCGTCCACCCCGTCCACGCCGGCCGCGTCGGACAGGCCCACGAACAGGTCGGTAAAGTCGGCTTCACCGGTTCTGCTGCCCAGGCCCTGGGTCTGACCGGACACATCCACCCACAGGTTGGTGACGACGCCGTCGGCGTCAAAGCAGGTGGCCACGGTCAGGGGCGCGGTCTCATCCGAGTAACCCTCGGACTCCACGGCGATCAGGGTCAGGGCCCCGTCGGCGCTGGTGTAGACCGCGGTGGCACCCTCGGCCTCGCCGGCCACGGCGCCCTCGCCCAGGAAGGCGGTCACGGCCTCATCCAGGGAAGCGGGAGCCGCGGCGGGAGCCTCCACCGGCGCACCGCCCTGGGCGACCTCGTTGTAGCAGCTCAAGGCGCTGTTCACAGCGTCCACGACAGCGGTGCTGGAGATGGTGGCGCCGGACAGGCCGTCCACGCCGTCGCTGCCCAGGCTCACGCTGCCGCTCTTGCCCACCAGCTGGGCGGCAAAGGCGGGGCCGTCCTCGCTGCCGTCGTACAGACGGGCGCCGAAGCCGCTGGTCTCGGAGTTCTGCAGGAAGGACACACCGGTGATCACGCCGCTGGCGTCGGTGACGACCGCCACCGGCACATCGCCGCCGAAGCCGGTGCCCACAGCCAGGAACACATAGCCGCTGCCGTCATCCAGCGCGCCGGCCTCCTGCACGCCCGCGGTGGCAAACTCCACCGGAGTGTAGGTAGCGCCGTCACCCACCAGGATGGCCACAGCCTCTTCCAGGGTGGTGGGGGCGGCCTGTTCCACAACAGCCGCCTGGCCCAGAGCCACCTCAGCGAAGCAGCTCAGCGCGCTGTTCACCGCGTTGACCACGGCGGTGCTGGTAACGGTGGCGCCGGACAGGCCGTTCACGCCGTCCTGGCCCAGGGCCACGCTGCCGCTCTTGCCGGTCAGTTCCGCCGCGTAGGCGGGGCCGTCGGCGCTGCCGTCCCACAGGCGGGCGCCGAAGCCGCTGGTCTCGGAGTTCTGCAAGAAGGACACGCCGGTGATGACGCCGTCCATATTCACGCCCACGATCACGGGCACGTCGCCGCCAAAGCCCTTACCGATGGCCCTGAAGGCGTAGCCGCTGCCGTTGTCGGCCTTGACGGCCTCCTCCACGCCGGAGGTGGCAAAGCCCTCCACCGAGGTGAAGTTATCCGCATCGGGCAGGACCTCGAAGTAGGCGGCGTAGGCAGCCTGCTGTTCCTGCGCGGCGATGATGGGCGCGGTAAAGTAGTTGGTCACCGCCAGCAGGGCGCTGGTGATCAGGCAGATCACGACCAGCACCACGATGGGTTTGACCACATTCTCATAGGTATTGCTCTTGTTCTTAGCCATGTTTCTTGCCACCTCCCAGAGGTACCTGACGGGTCAGGTCATTGATGTAGGGCACCAGCAGGTTCATGAACAGGATGGCATAGGAAACGCCCTCCGGCAGATCGCCCCACATACGGATGGCGAAGGTGATCAGGCCCAGGCCCAGACCGAACACCAGCTTGCCCCGCAAAGTGAAGGGGCTGGTGACATAGTCGGTGGCCATGAAGACCGCGCCGAACAGCAACCCGCCGGTGAGCAGGTTGGCCAGGACCGGCTGGCCCGCGATGGCGAACAGCACCGCCACGGTGGCCAGGTAGGTGACCGGGATCACCGCGCTGATGGTGCGGCTGACCAGCAGCCAGACAAGGCCGATCAGGATGGCCAGGCTGCAGGTCTCGCCCATGACGCCGCCGTATTTGCCCAGGAACAGGTCCAGCAGGGGCAGGCTGCCCATATCGGCGGTCTGCAGCGGGGTGGCGCTGCTCAGCGCGTCCACCCCCACGCAGGCGGGGATGACCACGGCGGTCATGCGGGTGGAGAAGCCGCTGAACAGGGCGATACGGGCCACCAGCGCCGGGTTGGCGAAGTTGGCGCCGATGCCGCCGAACAGCTGCTTGACGATCACGATGGCGATAAAGGCGCCCACCACGGCGATCCACAGAGGCATGGTGACCGGCATGTTCAGCGCCAGGATGATACCGGTGACCACGGCGGACAGATCGCCCACCGGGTTGGGTTTCTTCAGGATCAGGCAGTACAGATATTCAAAGCCCACGCAGGCTGCGGTGGTCACACCCACCAGCAGCAGCGCCTGCCAGCCGAAGATGATCGCGGCGGCCACGATGCAGGGCACCAGGGCGGCGATCACATTGCCCATCAGGCCGCGGGTGGTGTCCCGGCCGGTGATGTGGGGCGAGGCGGTAACAAGCAAGCGGTTTTCCATTTATTTCTTGCCTCCTTTTCTCTGCAGCTCCTTGGCAAGGCTCATGGTCTGGGTGACCGGGCGCTTGGCGGGGCAGACAAAGCTGCAGGTGCCGCACAGCACACACAGGTCCACCTGCAGCGCGTTGAGGGCGGCCACGTCTTTTTTCTGGAACGCGCCGGCGATCTGCACAGGGGCCAGGCCCATGGGGCAGCCCTCGATGCAGCGGCCGCAGCGGATGCAGGGCCCGGGCGCGGGCAGCGCGGCGGCCTTGTCGCTGAGCAGCAGCAGGCCGTTGTTCTGGCGGGTCACCGGGTAGTTGATGTCGGTCAGGCAGACGCCCATCATGGGGCCGCCGCAGATGACCTTGCTCAGGGTGACGCCCTCTTTCAGGCCCACGAAATCCAGCACGTCCTGCACGGGGGTGCCCACGATGACCTCCACGTTGCAGGGTTTGGCCACCGCGTCGCCCTCCAGGGTCAGGCGCTTGGTGGTCAGGGGCATACCGGTGGCCAGGAACTTGCCCAGGGTAGACACGGTGGTGACGTTCATCACGATCACTCCCACGTCGCTGGGCAGCCCACCGCGGGGCACCTCCCGGCCGGTGGTGTTCTCGATCAGGGTCTTTTCCGCGCCCTGCGGGTAGCGGCTGGGCAGGGGCTTGACCTCCACACCGGACATGCCGCTGATCAGGCTGCACATCAGATCGATGCACTCGGGCTTGTTGCGCTCGATGCCGATCACGCAGTGCTTGATCTCCATGTACTTCATGACGGCCTCGATGCCGCTGATCACCGTGTCGCTGTTCTCGAGGAACTCACGGGTATCGGCGGTCAGGTACGGCTCGCACTCGGCGCCGTTGATGACCAGGGTATCCACCGGGGTCTTGGGGCTGAGCTTGACGGCGGTGGGGAAACCCGCGCCGCCCAGGCCCACCAGGCCGCAGTCCTGAGCGGCCTTGACCAGGCTCGCCTTATCGGTGACCACCGGCGGCTGGACCGAGGGGTCCACCGTCTGCTGGCCGTCCGGCGTAATGACCACGGCTTCCATCACAGCGCCGGTGGAACCCACCAGCGTTTCGATGCCGCTGACCGTGCCGGATACGCCGGAGTAGATATTGGCACTGACAAAGCCTCCCGCTTTGCCCACCAGGGTGCCCACCTGGACGGTGTCGCCCTTCTTGACCACCGGGGTGCAGGGCGCGCCGATGTGCTGCTGCATGGGCAGCACGATGCGCGCGGGCAGCGGCATCTTCACCGTTGCCATACCCGCCGTCGCCTTTTCGTGCGGGACGCTTGCCCCGAGGGCCGAACGCTTCAGTTTTTTAAACATGGATTGAACGATCCCCCATTTCCTTGGATTCTGTAACACCGTACAAACTGTTTGTAAACTAGCAAACAGCATACTTTATTATTGTACCACCTCCGTGGGCGCTGTCAACAAAAAACTACGCGCCAAATCTTGCTTTCATGCGAAAGGCAGTTTTTTTCTCAACAAAACGGCAAAAATGACTGGTTGCCCCGATGAAAAACAAACCGTTTGCACCCATGCTTTTAATATGGTATACTAGAGAAAATCCCAGCGGGCCCCGGCCCCGAAAAAGGAGAGTTGCCCCGTGAAAACGCTTGTGAAGATTCTGGTGTTGCTGGCCGCCCTGGCCGCCCTGGTGGCGGGGCTGTCCCTGCTGGAGCAGGACAACTGCCCCCGCTATGTGAAGATCTATGACGAATCGGAAGAGGAGTGAGCCCCCTCTCGTTGTTCCGATCCCGCACAGACAAAAAAACCGGCCCTCAGATGAGGGCCGGTTTTTTTGCGGGCCGTCACGGCCGCCGGTAGACCAGGATCGGATCGCCGGCCAGCCCGCCCCGGGCCAGCCGGAAGATCCGGGCCAGGCTGCAGCCGGTGTTCACGCAGGCAAGCGGGCTGGACGGCGCCCATTCCTCAAAGGTATGCACCAGGGTCCAGTGGTCAAAGATGTAGCGATAGCCGGCGTCCGCGTCGGGCAGGTCCGGGTTGCCCACGAACCGCTTGTACAGGGTGCCGATCAGCGCGTAATGAGCGTTCTCCTTGCCGGCCGGGGTGACCAGGTCGCCCCGCTCGTCCACCGAGCAGCCCAGCTCCGCCGCCCAGGAGATCGCAAAGGCCGTGTAGCCGTTGTACAGGCTGTCCGCCTCGGCAACGCCGTTCTCCGCGCACCAGGCCACAGAGGCCGGGATGGTCTGGGTGGCCAGGCTGCGGGCCCAGGTCAGCACACCGCCGCTCACCGTGCCCGCCGCCACGGCCAGGGTCAGCACCCCCGCCAGCGCCGGCACAGCCCATTCCTTCCATCCGCGGGCCCCGGCCGCCAGGGCGGCGCGCACCCGGTCGACGCAGGCGCTGGCTCCCAGCGCCGCCAGCAGCAGCGGGGCGGTGTAGAAGGGGGTGCCCCAGCGCACCCACCACATGCCCATGGCGCTCAGGGCCAGCCAGTACACAAATCCCAGCAGCAGCGGCAGATACCGGGCTTTCCAGCGGCGGGCCAGCCAGACCGCGCCCACCGCCGCCAGCGCCACCCCTTCCAGGCCGGGGCCGGCGCTCATCCAGGTGAGGGCGTAGTCCCGCAGTTTGATAAGGAAGGGAACCAGCCCGTAGGAGCCCCGGGCCTCCACCCCCAGCTGCCAGAGGGTGCGGGTCCAGTTGGTGACCAGGTTGGGCGCCAGCAGGAAGAAGCTGCCAAAGACCACCGCCACGCTGAAGATCCCGCCCGGGATCACCAGCCAGAGCCGGCGGGTGCGCCAGGCCTGTGTGCAGACCACCGCCGCGATCAGCACACAGGCCAGCGCCCCGGTGTACTTGACGGTGATGCCCACCCCCACGCAGACGCACAGCGCGGCCAATCGGCCCCAGGTGGGCTTGTCCAGATACCGGATGGCCAGCGCGACGGCCAGCAGGGTGAAGAAGGCCAGCGGCACGTCGGTGGTGTCATAGCCGGAATGTTCAATGTACACCCCGAAAAAGGCGAAGGCCGCCGCGCCCCAGAGCCCGGCCCCTTTTTTGATCGTTTCGCAGATCCAGAAGGCCAGCGGGATCATCAGGGTGCCCAGCAGCGCGGTGAATCCCCGGGCCAGCACATAGAAGGAGGCGGGATTCAGCGGGTAGATCGCCGCAGCGGGCTGGCCGAACCGCAGCCGGCTGTACACCTCAAAAATCACCGCGCAGGCCTTGATCAGCAGATGGGCCGGCCAGTCGTAGAACTCCACCTGCAGGGAATGGCGTTCCAACAGGCCGATGGCCTGGTCCACCACAATGGATTCGTCCGACCCCCGCAGATCGGGATAGCCTTTCCAGCAGGCGGCGAAGCGGGCCGCCGCCCCCGCCAGGATCAGCACGGCAAGCAGGGCCAGGATCACAGCCCGGCGCCGGTCGCGGATCAGGGTCATTCGCCGGTTCCTCCTCCCATTCAGGTTCAGAAAGGCCGCCCGCAACGATCGGGCGGCCTGTTTTTAGACCTTACAGTTCGATCTCCTGCAGCCGCAGCAGGGCCAGGATGTAGATCTTGAGCGCCTGCATCAGGTGTTCGATCTTGGCGCCCTCGTTGGCGCCGTGCATCGGGCCGGCAAACTCCGGCAGCACCAGGTCCTGCCGCTCGGGCCCGAAGCTCACCGCCAGCGGGAAGTGCCGGGCATAGGTGCCGCCGCCCATGGTAAAGGGCTTGGCATTCTCGCCGGTCACCTGGTTGTAGGTGTCGATCAGCGCCTGGATCGGGGCCGCGTCCGCCTCAATATAGAAGGGCGCCGCGATGCTCACATGTTCCACCGCCGCCGCACTGCCGGCCACCGCGGTCAGAGCGTCCCGGATGGTCTCGCCGGTGGTGTTGGTGGGGAACCGGCTGTCCACCGACTGGATCATCCGGCCGTCCACCATCTTCATGGTGCCGCCGATCACGGTCAGCGGGGTGAACAGGCCGTCGTCCGCGGCGATGCCCAGGGCGCTGCCGTCGTTGGAGGCGTGCAGCTTGTGCAGCACCTGGAAATAGGCGGTCTCCGCCTCGTTGCCCACCCGGTTGGCCAGCAGGTAGTCCACCACCAGGCCGATGGCGTTGCGGGTGCCCGCCGGCATGGCCGCGTGGCCGCTCTTGCCCCAGCCCCGCACCCAGACGGTGCCCGGCTGCTCGCCGGGTTCCAGGGTGATGTGCTCGGCGGGGGCGAGCCCCTCGGCCCGCACCAGGGCGGCGGCCCGGTCGGCCACCGCGTTGAAGGCCACGCCGCCCTCAAAGGCCAGCACCGCACCGCCGCAGACCGGGCTGATCAGGTCCGCCCGGAACTGCCCCTTTTCCCCGTTGCAGACCGGAAACTCCGCATCCGGGCTGAAGCAGAAATCCGGGGCCTTGTTGCCCGCCAGGTAGCGGTCCACATCCTCCATGCCGGTCTCCTCGCTGGTGCCCAGCAGCGCCCGCACCGAGTACTTCAGCGGCACCTGGTTCTCCTTCAGGAACTTCAGCGCGTACAGGCACAGCACGCCGGGGCCCTTGTCGTCGGCCACGCCCCGGCCGATCAGCCAGCCGTCCTGCACCCGCATGTTGAAGGGGTCGCCGGTCCAGCCGTTGCCCGCGGGCACCACGTCCAGATGGGTGATGGTGGCGATCTGCTTGTCGGTGGCGCCGGGCAGCTCCGCCCAGCCCATGTGGCCTTCAAACTGGCCGGTGGCCAGCCCCATCTCCCCGGCCAGGGCCAGCGCCTCCTTCAAAGCGGCGGCCGGGCCGGCCCCGCAGGGCGCGCCGGGTTCGGGGGTGCCGGCCACGCTGGGGATATCCACCAGCCGCTTGATGTCCCGGATCACATTCTCTTCATTGGCCCGGACAAAGGCCTCGATCTTGTCCATATAGGCATGGTTCATGCTGTACGCTCTCCTTTGCTGCAACGATGCGAGGTATCCGGGAGTATTATACCACGGTTTTACGGTGGTGAAAACGGGTTTGCCCCACGAAACGGAAAATCCGTCCAAATTTTCGCCCGCCCTTGACAGAACCGCCCGGGTATGGTAGTCTATGTCCGGAAGTTAGTTGGCGCGAACCCACTGCGCCGTTTCTTTTTTTGCCTGTTGGTTAGTTTTTGCTAACCAAAGTTTTTCGAGGCAAACCCTCGCGGGAGGGAATGGGAAAGGACGTGGCAAACCGTGATGATCAACAAACGGCTGATCGGCACCGTGCGGGAGAGCCGCCCGCGGATCGCGGCCAGCGTGGCGCTGCAATGGGCGGCGCTGCTGGCGAACCTGACGGCGATGGGGCTGATCGCCCGGGCCATCGGGCAGCTGGCGGCGGGCGCCGGGGTGCCCGGGGCCGGGTTCTGGCTGGCGCTGGCGGGGGCGGCGGCGGTGCGGATGGTCTGCACCGAGGCGGCGGCCCGGATGGCCCACAAGGCCAGCCGGGCGGTGAAGCTGGCGCTGCGCCGGCAGATCTACGGCAAACTGCTGCGGCTGGGCCCGGCCTACCGCCAGCAGGTGAACACCGCCGAGGTGGTGCAGGCCGCGGTGGAGGGGGTGGACCAGCTGGAGAGCTACTTCTCCGCCTATCTGCCCCAGTTTTTCTACAGCCTGCTGGCCCCGCTGACCCTGTTCGCGGTGCTGGCGCCGGTCTGCCTGCCGGCGGCTGCGGCGCTGCTGATCTGCGTGCCGCTGATCCCGGCGGCTATCGCCGCGGTGCAGACCTGGGCCAAAAAGCTGCTGAGCAGATACTGGGGCCAGTACACCGCCCTGGGGGACAGCTTTCTGGAAAATCTGCAGGGGCTGACCACCCTGAAGATCTACCAGGCGGACGAACGCCGCAATCAGGAGATGAACCAGGAGGCGGAGCGGTTCCGCCGCATCACCATGCGGGTGCTGACCATGCAGCTGAACTCCATCAGTATCATGGATCTGGTGGCCTTCGGCGGGGCGGCGCTGGGCATCGGCCTGGCGGTGGGCGGATATACCGCCGGCCGGCTGGACCTGGGCGGTCTGGTGCTGGTGCTGCTGCTCTCGGCGGACTTTTTCCTGCCCATGCGGCAGCTGGGCAGCTATTTCCACATCGCCATGAACGGCATGGCGGCGGCGGACCGGATCTTCCGGCTGCTGGACACGCCGGAACCGGACCGGGGCGGCGCGCGGCTGCCCGCCGGGGAGACCGCCATCCGCTGCCGGGATCTGCGCTTCGGCTACGAGCCGGAGCGGCCGGTGCTGCGCAAAGCGGAACTGGAACTGCCCGCCCGGGGCCTGGTGGCCCTGGTGGGGGAGAGCGGCTGCGGCAAGAGCACCCTGGCGGCCATCCTGACCGGCCGGGTGCGGGGCTGGCAGGGGGATGTGACGGTGGGCGGCCTGCCGCTGGATACCCTGGACGAGGCCGATCTGCTGCGCACCGTGACCTGCCTGGGCCACAACGCCTGGCTGTGCAAGGGCACGGTGGCGGAGAATCTGCGGCTGGCCGCCCCCGGCGCCACCGACCAGCAGCTCTGGGCCGCGCTGGAACAGGCGGACCTGGCGGAATTTGTCCGGCAGGCGGGCGGCCTGGACGCGCCGGTGGCCGAGCGGGGGGCGAATCTGTCCGGCGGGCAGCGGCAGCGGCTGGCGCTGGCCCGGGCGCTGCTGCACGACAGCCCGGTGTACATCTTTGACGAGGCCACCTCCAACATCGACGCGGAGAGCGAGGAGCACATCCTGGCGCAGGTGCGCCGGCTGGCCCGTCACCGGGCGGTGCTGCTGATCACCCACCGGCTGGCGGCGGCCGCCGGGGCGGACCGGATCTATGTGCTGGAGCGGGGCCGGACGGTGCAGCAGGGCCGGCACGAGGAACTGCTGGCGGCGGGCGGGCTGTACGCCCGGCTGTGGAACACCCAGCAGGAACTGGAACACGAGGGAGAAAAGGAGGCGGCATGCCTGTGAACAAGCAAACGAAACGCTCCGCCCCGGCGGTGATGGGGCGGCTGGCGGCGCTGGTGCGCCCGCTGGCCGGGTATATGGCGCTGGCGGTGCTGGCCGGGCTGGCCGGGCATCTGTGCGCGGCCTTCCTGACCGTGCTGGGCGCCGGCGCGGCGCTGGCGGCGGCCGGGTATTCCCTGCCCCTCTCCGCCGGGGCGGCCCTTGTGCTGCTGGCGGTGTTCGCGGTGCTGCGGGGCCCGCTGCGCTACGGCGAGCAGGCCTGCAACCACTTTATCGCCTTCAAGCTGCTGGCCCTCATCCGGGACAAGGTGTTCCAGGCGCTGCGGCGGCTCTGCCCCGCCAAGCTGGAGGGTCGGGACCGGGGCCAGCTGATCAGCCTGATCACCTCCGACATCGAACTGCTGGAGGTATTCTACGCCCACACCCTCTCCCCCGTGCTGATCGCGGTGTTGTTCTGCATGGTGATGGGGGCGTTCATCGCCGCCTTCCACCCGCTGCTGGGGCTGCTGGCCCTGGCGGCCTGGCTGACGGTGGGGCTGGCGGTGCCGCTGGCGGTGGCCCGCTGGGGCGGGCAGGACGCCCGTCTGGCCCGGGAGGGGGCCGCGGAGTTGAGCAGCTATCTGCTGGAGAGTCTGCGGGGCCTGCCGGAGATTTTGCAGTACGGCGCGGGCGAGGCCCGGATGGCGGGGATGGAGCGCCGCGCCCGGGATCTGGCCGCCCGGGAGGACCGGATGCGGGCCCAGGCGGCCCGGGCCCAGGCCGCGGCCGGCGCGGTGATGCTGGCCTTTGATATCGGGATGCTGGCCGCCGCCTCGGCGCTCTACGCCCGGGGCGCGGTGGACCTGCCCGGCGTGCTGCTGCCCACCCTGGCGCTGATGGGGTCCTTCGGGCCCACGGCGGCGCTGGCCGGGCTGGGCAGCACCCTGCAGACCACCCTGGCGGCGGCGGGCCGGGTGCTGGACCTGCTGGACGAGGCCCCCGCCGCCCCCGAACTGACCGGCCAGCCCGACCCCGGCCCTTTCACCGGGGCCCGGGCGGAGCGGGTAGGCTTTTCCTACGAGGAGCGGCCGGTGCTGGAGGATGTGTCCCTGGCCATCCCGGAAGGGGCGATGGTGGGCATCTGCGGGCCCAGCGGCAGCGGCAAGAGCACCCTGCTGCGGCTGTTCATGCGGTTCTGGCAGGCCCGGCAGGGCCGGGTGGAGGTGGCCGGCGCGTCGGTGGAGGCCATCGACACCGCCCAGCTGCGGCAGATGGAGGCGCTGGTGACCCAGGAGACCCACCTGTTCCGGGACAGCATCGCCGCCAACCTGCGGATCGCCAAGCCCGACGCCAGCCAGGAGGAGCTGGAGGCCGCCTGCAAAATGGCCTCGGTGCACGAGTTCATCCAACGCCTGCCCCAGGGCTACGATACCCCGGTGGGCGAGTTGGGGGACACCCTCTCCGGCGGGGAGCGGCAGCGGCTGGGGCTGGCCCGGGCCTTTCTGCACGACGCGCCCTTTTTGCTGCTGGACGAGCCCACCAGCAACCTGGACAGCCTGAACGAGGCGGTGATCCTGCGGGCGCTGCGCCGCCAGCGGGCGGGGCGCACGGTGCTGATCGTGAGCCACCGGCCCTCCACCCTGCAGGCGGCCGACCGGGTGCTGACCATGGAAGGGGGGCGGCTGGCATGAGCCGGGATATCGAAGCCCGCCGGGCGCGGGAGAGCGAGATGGTGACCGAGATGATCGGGCTGTATTGCCGGGCCCATCACGGCAAAACCGGCGCCCTCTGCCCGGAGTGCGCCGCCCTGGCCGACTACGCCCGCGCCCGCAGCGCCCGCTGCCCCCGCATGGCGGAAAAGACCTTCTGTTCCAGCTGCCCCCATCCCTGCTACGCGCCCGCCATGCGGGAGGGCATCCGGCGGGTGATGCGCTGGGCGGGGCCCCGGATGCTGCTGCGCCACCCGGTATGGGCGCTGCGGCACGTCGCCAACACCCTGCGCCACAAATGGCGCCCACACAGATCGGAGGAGATCGCGTGAAAAAACTGCTGTATCTGGCCGGCGGCTTTGTCGGGCTGGGGCTGGGGGCCCTGGGGGCGGTGCTGCCGCTGCTGCCCGCTTTTCCCTTTCTGCTGCTGGCGGCCTTCTGCTTTGCCCGCAGTTCCGACCGGCTGCACCGGTGGTTTCTGTCCACCCGTTTATATAAGGAGAACCTGTCCAGCTTTGTGGCCGGCCGGGGCATGACCCGGCGGGTCAAGCGGCGGATCATGACCCTGGTGACCCTGACCATGGCCATCGGCTTCGCCCTGATGGACCAGGTGCCGGTGGGCCGGGTGATCCTGGCGCTGGTGTGGGTCGGGCACATGCTGTATTTTCTCTTCCGGGTGCGCACCCTGTCCGAGGACGACGAGCCGGAAAACTGAATCCGTTCCCCTCTCTCCCGCCCGGCGCGGCTTGCGCGCCGGGCGGGAGCTGTGTTATGATTAGCAGATAGGCGCCGCACGGCGGCGCGAGGGGAGAGGAGAGTTTTTCATGCAAACCATCAGCGATCTGATCAAGGTGTGCAGCGACTTTATCTGGAATGGTCCCATTCTGGTGATGCTGCTGGGCACCCATCTGTTTCTCACGGTGCGGCTGCGGTTCATCCAGCGGTACACCGCCAAGGCGGTGCGGATGAGCCTGCACCCGGACGAGGGCGCCCAGGGCGAGATCAGCCAGTTCGGGGCGCTGGCCACCGCGCTGGCCGCCACCATCGGCACCGGCAACATCATCGGGGTGTCCACCGCCATCGCCCTGGGCGGACCGGGGGCGGTGCTCTGGTGCTGGCTGACCGGGGTGTTCGGCATCGCCACCAAGTACGGCGAGGCGCTGCTGGCGGTGAAGTACCGGGTGCGCAATAAGCAGGGCGCCGTGGTGGGCGGCCCCATGTACACCATCGAGCGGGGCCTGGGCTGGAAATGGCTGGCGGTGGTGTTCGCCGTCTTTACCGTATTCGCCACCCTGGGCGCGGGCAGCACGGTGCAGAGCCACGCCATCAGCGACGTGATCCACACCACCTTCGGCGCCCCCACCTGGATCAGCGGGCTGGTGATCACCCTGCTCACCGCGGTGGTGATCCTGGGCGGGGTCAAGGTGATCAGCCGGGTGTGCGAAAAGCTGGTGCCCTTCATGAGCCTGTTCTACATCCTGGGCTGCCTGGCCATTTTGTTTCTGAACCGGGCCTACATCCTGCCGGCGGCGGCCACCATCGTCAAGAGCGCCTTCGGCTGGCAGGCAGCGGCGGGCGGCTTTGTGGGCGGCGCGCTGATGATCGCCTGCCGGTACGGCATGGCCCGGGGGCTGTTCTCCAACGAGAGCGGCCTGGGCACCGCCCCCATCGCGGCGGCCAGCGCCCAGACCCGCAACCCGGTGCGTCAGGCGCTGGTGTCCATGACCGGCACCTTCTGGGACACGGTGATCGTCTGCGCCATGACCGGCATCGTGGTGGTCAGCGGCATGCTGCGCAGCCCGGAACAGTACGCGGGCGCGGGGGACGATGCCATGACCCGGCTGGCCTTCAGCGTGCTGCCCGGCGGGCAGTATGTGCTGACGGTGGCCTTGTCCATCTTCGCCTTCACCACCATCCTGGGCTGGAGCTACTACGGCGAGCGCTGCATGGAATACCTGACCGGCGCCAAAGGGGTGCTGCTCTACCGGCTGGTGTTTCTGGCGGCGGTGTTCCTGGGGGCGGTGGTCAGCCTGGACATCGTGTGGAACTTTGCCGACCTGATGAACGGGCTGATGGCCTTCCCCAACCTGATCGCGGTGCTGCTGCTCAGCGGGGTGATCGTCCAGGAGACCCGGCATTTCCTCTGGGAGGACCGGTTGGAAGAGGCCGGCGACACCCTGCCCAACTGAACGAAAAACCGCCGCCCGGCCGGGCGGCGGTTTTGTTTCACCCTTCCAGATGGCTGGTGCAGCAGGGGCAGCGGGTGGCCTTGAGGGGGATCTTGCTCAGGCAGTAGGGGCAGGTCTTCTGGGTGACGGCCACCTCGGTCTCCTTTTTCTTGATGGTGCGGGCGGCCAGGGTGTTCATTCCCTTGACCAGCGCAAAGATCACCGCCGCCATCAAAAGAAAGTCGATGACCTGGGTGATGAAGGAGCCGTAGCAGAGCACCGGCGCGCCGGCGGCCTGGGCGGCCGCCAGGTCGGCGTACCGGTTCCCGTCCAGCGCCAGGAAGTGGCTGGTGAAATCCACCCCGCCGGTGATGAGGGTGATCACCGGCATGAGCACGTCGTTGACCAGGGAGTTGACGATCTTCTGAAACGCGCCGCCGATGATCACGCCGACCGCCAGGTCCAGCACGTTGCCCCGCAGCACAAAGGTCTTGAATTCAGCCAGGATTTTTTTCATGATCCATCGTTTCCTTTCCGTTTCTGACACGTCCCGCCTGCGCGGGGCGCGGTTCCAGTGTACCATACGCCGCCCGGGCTGTCCACTATGCTGGATTTTTGCCGGGCAATCGTTTATAATGAAACCGTACATCCGAACCGCCGGCCGCAAAAAGGGGGGCATACCGTGCACTATACCGTTAAAATGGTGCTGCGCAAGCTGATCGTGGGGGTTCTGGCGCTGGCTCTGGCCGCCGCCATCACCCTGTTCATCAAGGAAAACCTGGACGTCAAGGACCCGGAGACTGCCCTGCCCTCCATCCAGGTGGCCACCGAAGGGGTGGTGCTGTCGCCGGAGATGGTGTTCCGCGCCGGGTACGAGTGGAACTTCTTCACCTCCACCGAGATCAACACCCCGATCTGGACCACCGCGGATATCCTGAGCCACACCTACCCGGTGGACGTGCCGCCCCGGGCCAAGCTGGACATCGACTTCTCTTTGCAGGCGGACACCTTGAAGATCAGCCGCTCGGACCAGGAGGATTTCTCCGCCTTCGTGACCCTGGCGGACGACTTTCCCAACAGCCTGCTCGCCCCCGCCGAAGCGGGGCAGTACCTGTACAAGATCGAGGCGGGCTTTGGCCGGCGGGGCTCGATCATCTACTATCTGCTGCTGAACGTCAAGGAAACGGTGTCCCCGGCCGCCTGATCCGGAAAATAGAAGGAGTGAATCGTATGGAAACTGTTACGCTGGGCCGCACCGGCCTGCAGATCACCCGGATGGGCTTCGGCGGCATCCCCATCCAGCGCATCGACGCCGAGAGCACCAAGGCCCTGATCCGCCAGGTGGCGGACGCGGGGATCAACTACATCGACACCGCCCGGGGCTACACCGTCAGCGAGGAATGGCTGGGCGGCGCGCTGGAAGGGCTGCGGGACCGGTTCGTGCTGGCCACCAAGTCGATGGCCCGCACCCGGGAGGCCATGGAGAAGGACATTGCCACCAGCCTGGCCAACCTGCGCACCGACCATGTGGAACTGTACCAGATCCACAATCCCTCCCTGGCGGACGTACAAACGGTGTTCGGCCCCGGCGGCGCGATGGAGGCGCTGCGGGCCGCCAAGGCGGACGGACGGGTGAAGCACATCGGCCTGACCGCCCACTCCACCGAGGTGTTCGCCGCCGCGCTGGAGCAGCCGGAGATCGAGACCATCATGTTCCCCTATAACATTGTGGAGACCCAGGGCGAGGAGCTGATCGCCCGGGCCGCCGCGCAGGGGGTGGGCTTCATCGCCATGAAACCGCTGGCCGGCGGCGCCATTGAGGACGCCACCCTGGCGCTGCGGTTCATCCTGGCCAACCCGAACGTGTCGGTGGTGATCCCCGGCATGGCCGATCCGGCCGAACTGACCCAGAATCTGGCCGCCTGCGAGGACCGCTCCCCCCTGACCGCGGAGGAGACCGCCAGGATGGAGGCCATCCGCCAGCAGCTGGGCACCAACTTCTGCCGCCGCTGCAACTACTGCGCCCCCTGCACCGCGGGCATCTCGATCCCCAACGTGTTCCTGTTCGCGGGGTACCTGAACCGGTACGGCCTGGGGGACTGGGCCCGCAGCCGGTACGCCAGCCTGCCCCACAAGGCCGGCGAGTGCGTGGAGTGCGGCGTCTGCGAGACCCGCTGCCCCTACCAGCTGCCCATCCGGCAGATGATGCACAAGGCCGCGGAGGATTTTGGCGAATAAGTTCTTCGGCGGCGAAGCGGGCCCGGTCCGCTCCGCCGCCTTTTCCTTAGATGGAGCAAGGAGGGTTTTCATGGCACAGGCGATCACACAGGAGATGGTGCTGGAGTTTCTGCCCCCGCGCCGGCAGGAGACCCACAAGGGCAGCTACGGCAAGGCGCTGGCGGTGGCCGGCAGCGCCCGGTACCGGGGCGCGGCGGCCCTGGCGGTGGAGGGGCTTTTGCGGGGTGGGGCCGGGCTTGTGACCCTGGCCGCCACCGAAACAGTGCTGGCGGGGGTGATGGCCCGGCTGCCGGAATGTACCTGCCTGCCCTGCCCCCAGGACGCCCAGACCGGCGGCATCAGCCGCACGGCGGGCAAGCGCATCCTGGAGGCCAGCCGGGGCTGCGAGGTGCTGCTGCTGGGCCCCGGCCTGGGCAACACCGAGGACACCGCCGCCCTGGTGGAGCTGCTGGTGCCGGGAGCGGGCTGCGCGGTGGTGCTGGACGCGGACGCGCTGAACGCGGCCGCCACCCTGGAATCCCTGCCCCGCCCGGTAAGCGCGCCGCTGGTGATCACCCCGCACCCCGGCGAGATGGCCCGGCTGTGCGGGCTGACGGTGGCCGAGGTGGAGGCGGGCCGGGAGGGCATCGCCGCCGGCTACGCCCGGGCCAACGGCTGTGTGGTGGTGCTCAAGGGCCACCGCACCCTGGTGGCCGGGCCGGACGGCCAGGTGTACAAGAACACCACCGGCAACGCCGGGCTGGCCCGGGGCGGCAGCGGGGATATCCTGGCCGGCCTTCTGGCCGCGCTGCTGGCCCAGAACCCCGACCCGCTGGCCGCGGCGGTGTGCGCGGTATGGCTGCACGGCGCGGCCGCCGACCGGTGCGCCGCCCGCCTCAGCCAGTACGCCATGCTGCCCCACGACCTCTTTGCCGACCTGGGCGCCTTGCTGGCCCAGCAGGGCCGGTGATCCCGCGCAAACCAATGCCGGACGGCGGAAATCCGCCGTCCGGCTTGCTGTTTGCCGGCGCGCTCTCAGGCCAGTTCCTCCCGCAGTTCCTGCATGGCCTCCCGGGTGGAGTCCGCCGAGAACAGGAACACGCCGCTGCGGCTGTACACCTCCACATGCCCCGCTACCTGCCGAATCACGCAATCCATACCGCACGCCGCCTTTCTTCTCTTCCGGGCGCTGCCGGCCCGGGTATACGGTTTCGTTCGGGGAGGCGTCCTCCCCTGTTCCACCTCCAGTATACCAAAAGCATAGTACAATAATCAGGACTATCAAGCCAGCACAAAAAAGAACAGGGGCCGCCTGTGGCGGCCCCTGCCAGCTTGTAGAAAAAGATGCTCTCTTTTCTTACCGAAAGGGGAGAGGGCGTGGGAGAGGACCATCAGGGCCCTCTCCCACTTGCAATTCTCCCGTTTTTTCTGCGCGCAGAGCAGGAAAAACGGCGTTTTAGACTGTCGAAAAGACTTTTTCGGCAGTCTAACAGGGGCCGCCTGTGGCGGCCCCTGGCGGGGGTAAGGGTGCCGGAATGGGGATCAGGCGCGGGCCTTCTCGCTGCGGGAGGCCCGGCTCTCCCGGGCGCCGCCGCACACCCGGTCATAGCAATACTGGATGATGCTGTTGCGCTTGACCAGGCCGATAAAACTTTTTTTGTCGTCCACCACCGGCACGAAGTTCTGGGTCATGGCGGCGGCCACCAGTTCGTCCATGGTGGTGGTCACCGGAACGGGCAGGTAATCCCGCTTGCGGGGCACCGCCGAAACCGGCACGTCCTCCGCCCGTTCGCAGGACAGGTCCATGTGATTTTTGATGTACCAGAGCAGGTCGCCCTCGGTGATCGTGCCGGTGTACTCGCCCCGGCGGGTGAGCACCGGGATGGAGGAATACCGGTGGTACTCCATCTTTTCCAGGGTCTGGCGCAGGGTGAAGTCATCGTAGATGAAGGCCACATCCTGCTTGGGGGTCAGAAAGAACAACAGGTTCATAGCAAAGCCTCGCTTGTGGTAGGTTGAAGGGGGGTGGGAAATTGCAACGATTTTGTAATTTTATTATACCGCCTCTTTATGAAAAAGGTATGACCAAATCGGTTCCGCCATGATTTTTTCGCACATTTGTCACGTCGCCTTTCAAAGGCCGCCGGCCTGTGGTATAATAACAGAACCGGATGGGGCGTTTTGCGCCCCGCCGCAACCCAAAAGGGAGGTGAACCCCATGCAACCTGTTCCTCACCGGGCGCTGGCGCTGGCGGTCTGCGCGCTGTTCGCGGCCGGCTGCGCCGCCTCCTCCGCCCCGGACCAGGCCCCCGCTTCCAGCGGTCAGACCACCTTGCAGACGCCCGCCGGCGAGGGCAGTTCCGACGGCACCCTCTGCGTGGGGTATACCGAATCCGACGGCTTCAATCCCTACCGGGTCAACTCCTCCCTGGTGGCGCAGAACGCCGGACTGGTGTTTGAAAAACTGGTGGAGATCAATCCCGAGATGGAGCTGGAATACCGCCTGGCCCAGAGCATCCTGTGCAGCGGCACCCAGGTGATCCTGACCCCCCGGGGCGGCTGCACCTTCGCGGACGGCACCCCCATTACCGCCGAGGACATCCTGGCCAGCCTGCAGGCGGCCCAGGCCAGCGCCATGTACGGCGGCCGGTTCGCCAACGTGACCGGCATGCGGGTGCAGGACGGGCTGGTGGTGCTGGATCTGGCCGTGCCGGACAGCCTGTTCGCCTATCTGTGCGACATCCCGGTGATGAAGGCCTGGGAGACCGCCCTGGCCGCCCCCACCGCCAGCGGCCGGTACACCTACGGCGCGGGGGCCGACCTGCTGGTGGCCAACCCGCGCGCGCCCTTCGGCGCGGGAGAGGGCCCGGCCGAGATCCGGCTGTGGCCGGTGTCCGGCTACGACGAACTGGTCAGCAGCTTCGCCCAGGGCTCGGTGAATCTGTACGACGCGATCAGCGACAGCGACGCCACCGGCAGCATGACCAGCCAGCAGAGTTTCTACCGCACCAACGAGCTGATCTACCTGGGGGTGAACAGCACCAGCGACAAGCCGCTGCTGGCCACCGCCACCGGCCGCACGGTGCTCAGCCGCCTGACCGACCGGCGGGCCCTGGCGCAGGAGAGCTTTTATTCCCGGGCCTACCCGGCCACCGGCATCATCAACAGCTTTTACCCCTGCGTGCGGGACGCCCAGGCGATCAGCGCCGACCCCCAGACCGAGGATCTGCCCAGCCTGCTGGGGGCGCTGGGCTATACCCTGGACACGATGACCGGCTACTACACCGACGCCGCCGGCGCCCGGCTGGAGGTGCAGCTGCTGGTGTATACCGGCAGCGTGTACAAGCGGTACGCGGCCAACCTGCTGCGGGAGCAGTGGGGCGAGGCCGGCATCTATCTGCAGATCGTGGAGCAGGACAACTTCGACCAGTACAAGGAGCAGGTGCTCAGCGGGCAATTTGAACTGTACATCGGGGAAGTTAAGTTGTATAATAATATGGATATAACGCCGTTTCTTCCCGGCGGGTCCCTGAGCGCGGGGCTGGCCCAGAACGAGGAACTGCCCGCCGCCCGGGACGCTTTCCGCCTGGACGCGGCCGCCGCCGGCGCCCTGGAACAGGCCTTTGCCGACCTGATGCCGCTGGTGCCGCTGGTGTGGCAGAACGGCACCGTGGTGTGCAACCGGGACGTGACCGGCGTGAGCGCCTCGGTCAGCGGCGTATTCTATTCTCTGGCAAACCTTTCGGTCGCACAGGCCGACGAATCTTCGTAAAGGAGCGATGACAAGATGATCACCAGCTATACCCCCCAGGGTGCCGTGAGCATCACCGGCGAGTACTTCAATCAGCTTGTGGCCGAGGTGGCCAAGCGCTGCTACGGGGTGACCGCCATGGGCGGCGACACCACGGCCCAGCAGATCAAGGGTCTGGTGCTGGGCGGCGCGCACGCGGAAAAGGGCGTGCATGTGGAACAGCGGGACGGCCAGCTGGCCATTCAGCTGCGCATCAAGGTGAGCTACGGGCTCAACATCGCCACCATCGTGCGGGCCATCACCCACAAGGTCAAGGACGAGGTGGAGCACGCCACCGGCCTGAAGGTCTGCCGCATCGACGTGCGGGTGGAGGATATCCTCTCCGCCGAATGACCGTTTGCCGTACCTTTTCCGCCCGGCGGCCCGGGTTACAACCGATATCGTATTTGAGGTGTTTTGCATGATGATTACTGGTAAGATCCTGCGCGACGCGATCCTCTCCGGCGCCCACAACATCGCCAACCAGCGCACCCGCGTGGACGAGTTGAACGTATTCCCGGTGCCGGACGGCGACACCGGCACCAACATGAGCATGACGGTGGGCGCGGCCGTGCCCGAGCTGGAGGCCCTGGGCGACGACTGCACCGTGGCCGAGGCCGCCAAGGCCGCCGCCAGCGCCATGCTGCGGGGCGCCCGCGGCAACAGCGGCGTCATCACCAGCCTGCTGTTCCGGGGCTTTTCCAAGGCGCTGGACGGCAAAAAGACCGCCGACGCGGCCGATCTGACCGCCGCGCTGCAGAAGGGCGTGGAGGCCGCCTATAAGGCCGTGATGAAGCCCACCGAGGGCACCATGCTCACGGTGGCCCGGGTGGCCGGCGAACAGGCCGCCGCCAGCGGTTTGACCGATGTGAACGAGTTGTGGGACAAGGTGCTGACCGCCGCCCAGGAAGCGCTGGAAAACACCCCCAACCAGCTGCCGGTGCTGAAGAAGGCCGGCGTGGTGGACGCGGGCGGCCAGGGCCTGGTGATCATCTTTGCCGGGATGCAGCAGGTGTTCCACGGCGGCGAGATCATCGCCCCCGCCGAGGCCCCGGCCAAAGCCGCCGGCTCCAACGCCGCCGGCAAGGGCGTCTTCACCGACGATCTGATGAAGGTGGAGGATATCAAAAACGGCTACTGCACCCAGTTCCTGGTCCACAAGAACGACACCTGCAGCACCGAGAAGCTGCGGGCGTTCCTGGAATCCAACGGGGACAGCGTGGTGGTGATCGAGGACGATGAGGTCATCAACTGCCACGTGCACACCGCTGATCCGGGCAAGATTTTGAGCCACGCCATCCAGTACGGCTATCTGACCGGCTTCAAGATCGAGAACATGCACGAGCAGTTCCTGGCCCGCCAGAAGCAGGGCAAGGGGCTGGAGAAGCAGAAACAGGCCGAGGAGGCCCCCGCCAGCGAGTTCCCCTACGCCGCGGTGGACCCGGAGCGGGTCTACGGCTTTGTGGCCGTGGCCGCCGGCGAAGGGCTGCGGGCGGTGTTTGCCGATCTGGGGGTGGACGCGATCGTGTCCGGCGGGCAGACCATGAACCCGGCCACCGAGGACATCGTGGCCGCGGTGCAGAGCGTGCCCGCCCAGACGGTGTTCGTGCTGCCCAACAACAAGAACATCATCATGGCCGCCGAGATGGCCCAGAAGATCGCGGACCGGCGGATCGTGGTGCTGCCCACCCGCACCATTCCCCAGGGCATCACCGCCATGCTGAACTTTGACCCGGAGGCCACCGTGGACGCCAACACCATCAACATGATGCAGGCGGCCGACAAGGTGAGCACCGGTCTGGTGACCTTTGCCGCCCGGGACAGCGAGTTTGACGGCAAGAAGATCAAGAAGGGCGAGATCATGGCCCTGGAAAACGGCAAGATCGTGAACACCGGCACCGATCTGACCAAGGTGACCTACCGCCTGGCCCGCAGCATGGCCAAGCGGGACACCAGCTTCATCACCGTGATCAGCGGCTGCGATGTGAGCGAAGAAGACGCCGAGCGCACCACCGATCTGGTGCGCGCCAAGGTGGGCGGCGATGTGGAGGTCACCCACATCAGCGGCGGCCAGCCGGTCTACTATTATATGATCAGCGTGGAATAAGGCGAAACGCCGGGTTCCTGCCGCGCGGGAGAGGGGTTTCCTCTCCCGCGCGTTTTGCTTTTGCGCGAGTTTTCCCGAAAGGAGGCGGACGGTCATGCAGCTGGACACGCCGGTGCAATATCTGAAAAACGTGGGGCCCCGCACCGCCGAGCGGTTCGCCCGGCTGGGCGTCCACACGGTGGCCGATCTGCTGGCTCACTATCCCCGCCGGTACATCGACTACTCAAACGCCGGCGGGGTGGCTGCCGCCCCCTTCGACGCGGACACGGTGGTGCGGGCGGTGATCTACGCCAAGGAGCCCATGCGCCGCCTGCCCGGCGGGCGCACCCTGCAGCGGGTGCAGGCCGGGGACGGGGACGCGGTGCTGAGCCTGGCCTGGTTCAACAATCCCTACGCCGCCGACAAGCTGGAGGTGGGGCAGGAATACTGGTTTGAGGGCCGGGTGACCGGCACTTTGACCCGCCGGGAGATGGCCAATCCCCTGGTGCGCACCCGGGCGCAGGTGGACAAGGCCCCGCTGGAGCCGGTCTACCCCCAGACCGAAGGGCTGCCCAGCTGGCGGATCAGCCAGGCGGTGGAGGCGGCCCTGGCGGCGGCCGATCAGCTGGAGGAGCCCCTGCCCCCTGCCCTGCTGGCGAAATACCGGCTGCCCGGCCGGGCCGAGGCGGTGCGGGCCATCCATCGGCCCCGTTCCGCCGAGGAGGCGGCCGGGGCGCGCCGGCGGCTGATCTTTGAGGAACTGCTGACCCTGCAGCTGGGGGTCAACCTGATGAAGAGCCGGGGCCCGGGCCAGACCGGCGCCCGGATGGGCCGGGTGGACCTGGCGCCCTTCTGGCAGTCGCTGCCCTTTGCCCCCACCGGGGCCCAGCGCCGGGCCGCCGGGGAGATCGCGGCCGATCTGCGGGGCCCCGCCCCCATGAACCGGCTGCTGCAGGGGGACGTGGGCAGCGGCAAAACGCTGGTGGCGGCGGCGGCGATCTACATCGCGGCCCGCAGCGGCTGGCAGAGCGCCCTGATGGCCCCCACCGAGATCCTGGCCACCCAGCACGCCCGCAGTTTGCAGGCGATGCTGGGGCCGCTGGGGGTGCAGGTGGCGCTGCTCACCGGCGGGATGAAGGCCGCCCCCCGCCGCCAGACCCTGAAAGCCATCGCGGAGGGCCAGGCCGACCTGGTGGTGGGCACCCACGCGGTGATCGGCACCGGGGTGGAGTTTGCCCGGCTGGGTCTGGCCGTGGTGGATGAGCAGCACCGGTTCGGGGTGCGCCAGCGGGGGCTTTTGGCCTCCAAGGCGGACAGCCCCCACCTGCTGGTCATGAGCGCCACCCCCATCCCCCGCACCCTGGGGCTGCTGATCTATGGAGACCTGGACGTGTCCATCCTGGACGAACTGCCCCCCGGCCGCAAACCGGTCAAGACCTATTATACAACCAGTAGAAAACGCCGTGATATGTACGGATTCTTGGACAAACAGATCCAGGCGGGGCACCAGGTCTACATCGTCTGCCCCCGGATCGAGCAGGGGGAGAGCGACAAGGAGGAGATGCAGGCGGCGGCGGACTACCGGGACAAGGTGGCGGCGCCGCTGCTACCGGGGCGGCGGATCGGGCTGCTGCACGGGCGGATGAAGCCCAAGGAGAAGGCGGCGGTGATGGAGGCGTTCCAGGCCGGGGAGCTGGATGTGCTGGTGAGCACCACCGTGATCGAGGTGGGGGTGGACGTGCCCAACGCCACGGTGATGGTGATCGAGAACGCCGAGCGGTACGGCCTGAGCGCACTGCACCAGCTGCGGGGCCGGGTGGGCCGGGGCGCGGCCGAGAGCTGCTGTATCCTGATCAGCGACCACGATTCGGAGTCGGTGCGCCAGCGTCTGCGGTTTTTGTGCAGCACCTCGGACGGGTTCGCCATCGCCAAGTACGACCTGGAACACCGGGGGCCGGGGGATTTCTTCGGCAGCCGCCAGCACGGGCTGCCGGTGCTGCAGATCGCGGATCTGATGACCGACACCCGGGCCCTCTACGCCGCCCAGGAGGAGGCCGGCGCGATCCTGCGGGCCGATCCCCAGCTGCAGCGGGAGGAAGACCAGCCGCTGGCCCGGGCGGTGGAACGCCTGTTCGAGCGGGCCCAGGGGACCATGAAC
>CALXIA010000023.1 GCA_944388245.1 uncultured Gemmiger sp.
TCGCCCGCAGGCTCAATGCGCTGGGGCGAAAGACGCCGGCGCAGCTCCGGGCGGAGCAATGCGGCAGAGAAGTCTGTGCGGCAAGCAAAACTAAGGATGGGCGCTATGTATGGACGTATGCGAGTGTAAAAAACATCCTGGTGGAGGAAGCCTATACCGGGGTGCTGATCAACCACCGGTCTGAAACCAACAGTGGCAAGGCGAAGCGATTGGGGCAAGCCGAGTGGTACCGGCACGAAAACTTCTTTCCTGTCATGATCGAGCGCGACATCTGGGAGAAGGTTCAGCAAAAACTGAAAGCGCAGGCCCGCCCAGCCAATGGCAACAAGGCGAAGCACCGCTACGCCGGACTGATTCTCTGCAAAGAGTGCGGCAGCCCCTTTGTGCCGATGATCCGGTACTGGAACGGCAAGCGGCGTGTGGAGTATGTCTGTAAGGGCTACCATCGGAATGGGAAAAGCTACTGCAGTTCTCACCGTATCCATGAGGAGGTGCTGGATGCAGCGGTGCAAGAGTTTGTCCAGACCATGCGGGTCAGGATTGCTGAGGAGCAGAAGGACCTGAAGCAGAAGCAAAAAATATGGGCGTTGAGGAAACCGGTCCTCGACGCCCACATTTTGTCGTTACAGAAAAGAATTCAGGAGCTGGAGCAGGAGATAGATGGGATTGCGATGGAAAGAATAAAACTATTGTGATAAACTGAAGATAAACCATAATTAGGGGGTATTTGATGATTACCAATGTACAATGGGACAATGATCCCATTTTAGGAAATCTGAATCTCAGTTTTACAAAAGATGATGGGACTCCCTACAAGACCATTGTTCTTGCAGGAGAAAACGGAACTGGTAAAACTCGAATTCTCCAAACAGTAGCAACCTTTTTAAACTTGGGAACCATTGAACCTTTTAAGTCGATTACCTATGATGTCAATGGTGTGAAGTACACAATTACTCCCTCAAATTCAAATGTAAGCATTGGATTCCATATACGTACTAAAGAGGGGGAAACTGCGTCCACTCATGTAACTGGATATAAAAGTGATTTAAATAAAATCAAAGAAGATGAGCTGGACATTCGACATTACGGATGTGCATACTCGAAGGCTCGATCCGGATTCAATACCTCACCTGTAAAATCAACAACGACACAGCAATTAGATGCAGATAGCTATGACAACGATGAGAAAGATGATTTTACCAGCATTAAGCAGCTGATTGTTGATGTAAAAGCGCAGGACAATTCTTTACTGGATAAGCTTATTTCCAAAGGTGAGTATACAAACTACGAGAATTTCCATAGAACATCGAAAATATTCCGCTTTGAAAATGCATTTAATAACTTTTTTGATACTATCCGGTTTGATGGAGTAAACGAAGAAGATCCAAAGGAAAAGAAAGTAACTTTTTCTAAAAATGGAAAAAATATTGCGATTGACGACCTGAGTACAGGCGAAAAACAAATTGTATTTAGGGGAGCTCAGCTACTAAAAAATAGCAAGAATCTCAATGGCGGCATTGTACTTATTGATGAACCAGAACTAAGCATGCATCCCAAATGGCAATCTAAGATTTTTGATTATTATACGGGATTGTTTTCGCAAGGTGGTACGCAAATGTCGCAAATATTTTTTGCAACACACTCTGAAAATGTTATTCAGGCTGCAGTAGAAAATTTAGATAACACTTTAATTATTATTCTGTCCTCCGATAGTGGTGTTGTCAAAGCAGATAAGATGAGCAAAATGGTTCTTCCGACGCCAACTGCCGCAGAAATTAATTATTTGGCATTTGGTGTTCATACCGTTGATTACCACATTGCTTTGTATGGAGATTTCCAACTCCAGACAGGCAAATCAGCCATAGCTGCTGCGGATACCCATATTCAATCTCAACCAGAATATATCCCTGCACAGCACGAGAAATTAGATGCATATCGTCCTGAATACAAAACTTTGCCAACTTATATTCGAAATAAAATCGACCACCCCGATTCTCCGAGAGTATATACTGAGGCAGAATTTGAGAAATCTATTCTTTTGCTCAGAAGTATTTGCGGTCGTTTGCGCGGTATAACACTGTAATATCTATCAAAGGAAATTAAAGAATCCGAACCGGTTCTATTCAAAAAAGAACTGGTTCGGATTCTTTAACATTGGTACGGGTAGTGGGGGTCGAACCCACACGCCTTGCGGCACAGGAACCTAAATCCTGCACGTCTGCCAATTCCGCCATACCCGCAGAATAACCCCAAAAGCAGGGGAGAACCGGAAAACGCCTTCCCGGCAGATAAAGAAAAACACCCGACGCAAGTACGACGGGTGCAATGTGGAGCGGCTTACGAGGCTCGAACTCGCTACCTCCACCTTGGCAAGGTGGCGCTCTACCAGATGAGCTAAAGCCGCAAAATGGTGCCTCCGATCGGAATCGAACCAATGACACGGGGATTTTCAGTCCCCTGCTCTACCGACTGAGCTACAGAGGCCTGTCTGCGTTGCAGCTTTATTAGTATAGCCTGTCCGGCAGAATTTGTCAATACTTTTTTCTTGTATTTTTTTGCAGCAGATCGGCGGCAAAGCAAAACCCCTTTGGCGAAACCGCCAAAGGGGCAGGGGATTTTACGCGATGCCGTACCGCACCATCCAATAGTTGATCTGCAGGATATACGCCAGCATCTGGGGGCCTGCCATCAGCTGGCCGAACCAGGGCTTGCCGTAGTCCTTGGGCTGGGCAAGGAACCGCGCGGCTTTTTGCGGATCCAGAAAACGGCGCACAGGCGCGTTGGGATCGGCCAGGATCTGCTTGAACCGTTCGGTCAGCAGGGCCTCGTATACCGGCGAGTAGGTTTTGGGGTATGGGCTTTTCTTGCGGTACAGCAGCTGGGGCGGCAAAAGATCGCGGCAGGCGTCCCGCAGCAGCTTCTTTTCCATCCCATCCTGATACTTCATCTCCCAGGGCACGTTGTACACATATTCCACAATGCGATGGTCCGCAAACGGCACCCGCGCCTCCAGCCCCCAGGCCATGCTGGTGCGGTCCATCCGGTCCAGAAGGGCCTGCATAAACCAGCGCAGATCCAAAAAGCTCATCTCTCTCCGGCGCCGGACGTCGCCCTGTTCCCCCGGCAGTACCGGGGTCTGGGCCAGTGTGTCCCGGTATTGTTCCTGCACATAGTCCTCCAGGTCCAGCGTGCGGATCGCCTCGTCGGACAGCAACGCCGTTCGGGCCGACAGGTCGGCGGACCAGGGGAACCCGTCGGCGTGAAGCATCTCTTCCCGGTAGAACCAGGGGTAGCCGCCGAAGATCTCGTCGGCACATTCGCCGGTCAGGGCCACCTTGTTGTGCTGCTTGACCAGACCGCAAAAATACAGAAGCGAGGCGTCCACGTCGGTCATCCCTGGCAGGTCCTTCATGCGGACCGCGTCGTTCAGCTGATCGGCCAGCGTGGCTTCGTCGCACTCCAGGTAGGTATGATGCAGCGGATAGAGGGCAAGTACCTGGTCCACATAGGGCCGGTCCCGGGTGGGCTGAAAGGCGTTGGACTGAAAGCAGGTGTCGTTGTGGGTAAAGTCAAAGGAAAAGGTATTGAGGGTGACGCCTTGCTGTTCCAGCTGCCGGCAGGCGATCGCCGTGACTACCGTGGAGTCGATCCCGCCGGACAGAAAACTGCAGACCGGCACATCGGAGACCAGCTGCCGTTTGACCGCGTCCCGCAGCAGCCAGGACACAGTCTCCACGGTCTGCGCGTAGCTGTCCGTATGGGGCCGGGCTTCCAGCACCCAGTAGGGATACTCCCGCACCCGCTCCCGGGAATACTCCAGCACGCATCCCGGCTTTACCTCTTTCAGCCCGCAAAAGACGCCACAGCCGGGGGTCCGGGCCGGGCCCAGACCAAAGATTTCCCGGAAGCTGTCCAGATCCGCTTGTGGGTGGATCAGCGGATGGGCGAACAGCGCCTTGGGCTCCGAGCCAAAGACCAGCGTGTTGTCGGTCACGGAATAGAACAAGGGTTTTACCCCCATCCGGTCCCGGCAGAGGAACAAGGTTTCCCGCGCCCCGTCCCAGATGGCGAAGGCGTAAATTCCGTTGAGTTTTTTGGCCACGTCCATCCCGTACTCCATATACCCGCACAGGATCACCTCGGTATCGCAGGTGGTTTCAAAGGAGTACCCGCGGCAAACCAGATCGCGTTTGAGGTCGTCCGCGTTGTAGATTTCCCCGTTGTAAACGATCCCATATTGGGCTTCTCCCCGCCGGCGCAGCATGGGCTGGACCCCGCCTGCCAGGTCCCGGATGGACAGCCTGGTATGGGAAAGTCCGATATGGCGCTGCAGATATTCCCCGGTCTGGTCGTGGCCCCGATGCGCGATCGCGGTCCGCATGGAAACAAGGACCTGTTTCCAGGTCCCGGCATCTTGAAGAAAATCCTGATCAAAACTACAAAATCCGGCAATTCCACACATAAGCACACCCCGTAACAAAAAATACAAAGCGCTTTTCCACCCCGACAAGCGCCTGTACCAGTATATTCCGCGGCGGCGATTCTGATACTTTTTCGCGCGCGGCACAGAAAAAGCCGCTGTGGGAAACGTTCCCATAGCGGATTTTCGGGATGGACAAAGGGCGGGAAAGGGGAGTGTTCTCCCGCTGCGTCAGGCTTGCGGGTCCGGCGCTTGCCCGTTGTGCGCCAGCCATTTACATTCCGTGATCTCCATGTGGGTGAAAACCGCGCGGAAGGAGGACTCCTCCGGGCTGCAGGCGTAGATGCCGAACCGGATGGCGCCTTTGCCCTCCAGAAGATGGCAGACCCGCATCTGATGAAAGGTCACCCCGTCTTCGGAGCACTCGATGCAGAAATCGTCCCCCCGGCGGCTCAAACGATACCACATGGATTTGACCGCGGCGGAAATTTCGGTGGTGGCCCAGTCGGAATAGCCGTGGTTGGTCACCACGCTGCCCAGATGCTGGAATTGCTCGTTCTCGTATTCAATCGAGCCCTTCAGCCAGTTTTCCGCGTCCAGATACAACACCACGCCGCACTGGTCAAAGCGATGGTGGCTGTCCGCAAACTCGGTTTTTACCACAAAGGAGAAGAAAGGCTCCTCGGTGGACATCTGCAGCACCGGCGCGTTGTCGTTGCGGAAATGGTAATAGGTGCGCTGCCACAGATCGGTGTGGGGCTGGGTGACGATTTCGATCCGGTCCGGGGAAAGTACGCAGCTTTTGGGCTGCCGGGTCCACTGCAACTGGTTCACGTCAAAGTTCATGGTATACCTCCTGTATTCGTTTTCGGTTTCGCGATGCCTGAGTGTCTGTTGTGATCCGGCTTGAAAGAACAGAATCTTTCTTGCGGTTTGTAAAACAAAAATGCGGAGTATCCGTAAAAGACCATTTCAGATCCTTTACCGATACTCCGCATGGTCGGAGTGGCGGGATTTGAACCCACGGCTTCCTAGTCCCGAACCAGGCGCGCTACCAACTGCGCTACACCCCGAAAAAAACGGCAGCAGCTCGTTAAAACACGCTGCTGCCAAATGGTTGGGGAAGAAGGATTCGAACCCTCACAAACAGAGTCAGAGTCTGTCGTGCTACCCTTACACAATTCCCCATCGGTCTTTTGCGGCGCTCCGTTTCTGGAGTGCTTTATTATTATAGCGAAGCGGGATGGATTTGTCAACAAGGAAATCGAAGTTTTTTTGAAAAAATTGCCGATAAATTTTCTCCCGGCTTTCGGATAGAGAAACGGCAGCCACACATACTGAAACCAGGAGGTGAAAATCATGGCGTCTCATAAGCGATCGGTGGAGGATCGTCTGCGCGAGATGCAGGCGCAGGCCTATGGGCAGAATCTGAACGCGCTGCCGGCCTCGCGGCGGATGGCGCAGGCCCGAGCCGAAGGGCAACTGGCCCCGGAAGAATCCTATACCCAGCGCCAGCTGATCCACAAACCGCACCGGGTGGAGGAAGCGCGCGCCACCGTCAACAGCCGTCTGCGCAGCAAGGAAGAATTCCCGCAAGGGTGACACAAAGGCAAACAAGCGGCCTTCTCCCGGCAGTCTCACCGGGCGGAGGGCCGCTTTGCTTTCCGCTGGTGTTCCCGGCACGGGGATCCGCGGCCAAAATTGCCGGGGATACCGGCGCATTTCGTTGCGAAAAACAGTTGCAATCCGCCGGCGAATCTTTTATGATTAAAGGCAGACAAATTGAAGAAGACAGGAAGGGTTTGCGATATGGCAGAATTCAAGTATGAGATCACCGAACGGATCGCGGTTTTGAGCACCAGCGCCAACGGCTGGGAGCGTCAGCTGAATATGGTCAGCTGGAACGACCGGGAACCCAAGTACGATATCCGCGACTGGTCGCCGGATGGCAGCAAGATGGGCAAGGGCATCAGCCTGAGCCACGACGAGATGGCCATCCTGAAAGGGATCCTGGAGGACATGGAACTGTAATGGGCTATCGGGAAGAGTTCATCGAGATCTTTACCCAGAATATCACCCGCCCCGGCGCGGACAAGCTGCTGGAATGGCTGGACACCACGGATTTTTATCGGGCGCCCGCCTCCACCCGGTTCCACGGGGCCTGCGAGGCTGGTCTGGTCATGCACAGTTTGAATGTGTACCACGCCCTTATGGACCGCTTCTACACGGAAGAGGAAAATAAGGAGAGCTTTGCTATCGTGGCGCTGCTGCACGATCTGTGCAAGGCCAACTACTACAAAAGCGGCACCCGCAACGTGAAAAACGAGGCCACCGGCCAATGGGAGAAGGTCCCCACCTACAACGTGGAGGATATGTTTCCCTATGGACACGGCGAAAAAAGCGTCTATTTGATCGAGCGCTTTATCCGGCTCCGGCCGGCGGAAGCGGTCGCGATCCGCTGGCACATGGGCGGTTTTGACGACGCGGCCCGGGGCGGTTGCCGTGCCATCAGTGAAGCGTACGACAAGTATCCGCTGGCGGTCAAGCTGCACATAGCCGATCTGCAGGCCACCTATTTGATGGAAAAGGGCACCGGCCGCCATTGAAGCCGGAAAATTGGTTGGAGGGCAGTCTCCCGCAAGGGGGCTGCTCTCCAATTTTTATGCAGAAAATCTGCTTGTATATACAGATCTAACGGGGATTTTAGACCGCCAGGCAGCGAAAAACCAAAAGGATACAGGAAAAACACGGGGAAAAATTGGGCAATATTGCCAGCGCGGTTTGGCCAAACCGCGGGATGGATGGGCAAAACGATAAATTTATAAAAATACATTGACAATGAATAAATATCCAATTATAATACAGACAAACCCAGGCAGGACCTGGAGGGAGAGAGGGTACCGTTATGAATCATAAAGCGCAGAACAAAAAATACAACAAGGTGGTGCTGGCCTATTCCGGCGGCCTGGATACTTCCATCATCATTCCCTGGCTGAAGGAGAACTACGGCTGCGAGGTGGTAGCCGTGTCCGCCGACGTGGGCCAGGGGGACGAACTGGAGGGCCTGGAGGCCAAGGCGCTGGCCACCGGCGCTTCCAAGCTGTATGTGCTGGACCTGGTGGATGAATTCGTGGAGGATTATATCGCACCCACCGTTATGGCCGGGGCCAAGTACGAGGGCACCTACCTGCTGGGCACCAGCTTTGCCCGTCCGCTGATCGCCAAGAAACTGGTGGAGATCGCGCAGAAGGAAGGGGCCGACGCCATCTGCCACGGCTGCACCGGCAAGGGCAACGATCAGGTCCGGTTTGAACTGGGGATCAAGGCGTTCGCCCCGGATATGCCCATCATCGCCCCCTGGCGGGAGTGGGATATCACCAGCCGGGATGAGGAGATCGACTACGCCGAAGCCCACCACATTCCGCTGAAGATCAGCCGGGAGACCAACTACTCCAAGGACAAGAACATCTGGCATCTGTCCCACGAGGGGCTGGATCTGGAAGACCCGGCCAACGAGCCCCAGTACACCAAGCCCGGCTTTCTGGAGTTGAGCGTGGCGCCGGAGCAGGCGCCCGACACCCCCACCTACGTGACCATCCACTTTGAAAAGGGGATGCCCACCGCGCTGGACGGGGTGGAGATGAAGGCCGCCGATCTGCTGACCAAGCTGAACCAGCTGGGCGGCGCCAACGGCGTGGGCGTCATTGATATTGTGGAGAACCGGCTGGTGGGCATGAAGAGCCGCGGCGTCTACGAGACCCCCGGTGGTACCATCTGGTACGCGGCCCACGCCCAGCTGGAGATGCTCTGCCTGGATAAGGAGACCAGCCACTACAAGGCGCTGGTGGCCCAGAAATACGCGGACCTGGTCTACAACGGCCAGTGGTTCACCCCGCTGATGGACGCGCTGAACGCCTTCGTCAAGTCCACCCAGGAAAAGGTCACCGGCGACGTGAAGGTCAAGCTGTATAAGGGCAACGTGCTGCCTGTGTCGGTCACCAGCCCCAACAGCCTGTACAGCGAGGATCTGGCCACCTTCGGGGAGGACGCCATCTACGACCAGGCCGACGCGGGCGGATTCATCAATCTGTTTGGTCTGCCCATCACTGTGAGCGCCAAACTGGCAGGCAAGAGCAAGTAAACGGACCAAAGGAGGATGCTGCCCATGGCAGACGCATACGAGACCCGCCTGTGGGGCGGCCGCTTTCACGAGGACGAGGACGCGCTGATGCAGCGGTTCAACGGCAACGCCTGCGAGACGCTGTGGCTCATGGAGCCGGACATTGAGGGGAGTCTGGCTCACGTGGCCATGCAGGTGCGCTGCGGCCTGCTCACCGAGGAGGAGGGCAAGACCCTGACCGACGGGCTGGAGAGCATCCTGGCCGACTGGCGCAGCGGGGCGATCACCTGCGGCCCGGAGTACGAGGACGTACATACCTTTGTGGAACTGAACCTGATCCGCCGTGTGGGGGAGGTGGGAAAAAAACTGCACGCCGCCCGCAGCCGCAACGACCAGGTCAACACCGACATGAAACTGTACGTCAAGGCACAGCTGCAGCGGGTGGCCGGTCTGATCGACAGCTTTACCGAAACCTTGCAACAGGTGGCGGAGAAGAACCCCTGGCCCATGCCCGGCTACACCCATCTCCAGCGGGCCCAGGTGGTCACCTTCAAATACTACATGCTGGCCTACGCCGAGATGATGGGCCGGGACAAACAGCGGGTGCTCAACGCGCTGGATCTGCTGGACGAGAGCCCGCTGGGCTGCGGCGCGCTGGCCGGCACCACCCACAACATCGACCGAGCCTTCACCGCTGAGAAGCTGGGCTTCTCCCACGGCCCTTGCAAGAATTTTCTCGATGGGGTGTCCGACCGGGACTATGTGCTGGAATCTTTGAGCGCGTTTTCCATCCTGATGATGCACCTGTCCCGCCTGTCGGAGGAGCTGGTGCTCTGGTCCAGCGCCGAGTTCGGGTTCATCACCCTGGACGACAAGTACACCACCGGTTCCAGCATCATGCCCCAGAAGAAGAACGCAGACGGAGCGGAACTGGTGCGCGGCCAGACCGGCCGGGTCTACGGGCACCTGATGGCGCTGCTCTGCACCATGAAGGGGCTGCCGCTGGCCTACAACAAGGATATGCAGGAGGATAAACTGGCCTTCTACGACAGCCTGAATGTGGTCACTGCCTGCCTGCAGGTCACCGAGCGGATGATCGCCACCCTGACCCCGCACCCGGACGTGATGCGGGCGGCCATCAAGAAGGGGTTCATCAACGCCACCGAGGCCGCCGATTACCTGGTGCGCAAGGGGATGCCTTTCCGGGACGCCCACAGCGTGGTGGGGCAGCTGGTACTCTACTGTGAGCAGCAGGGCAAAGCGCTGGAAGAACTGACGCTGGAGGAGTTGAAAGCAGTCAGCCCGGTCTTTGAAGCGGACGTGTACCCGGAACTGACCTGCGACGCCATCCTGCATCGGGGCATCAAGCAGGAGATGTTGTAATTCGTCTGGAATACAAGAATACGAAAACCCGCCGGCAGCCTGCCGGCGGGTTTTCTGTGTCATTCGTCCGGGCCCTCGGCCGGATCCTGTAAGGTGCGGCGTAGCCGTTCCAGCATATCCAGAAACTGGCGGCACTCGGTCTCGGAAAGCTGGGCGCGGAACGCCGCATCCATCTTCTCAAACCGGGCGGATACCCGCTCGGCGGCCCGGCGGCCCGATTCGGTCAGGGTCACCTTCTGGCAGCGCCGGCAGGCGGGATCCTGGGTGCGGGTCACAAGCCCCGCCTCCACCAGCCGGTCCACACTGCGGGACAGGGTGGAGGGATCCACCCCGCATTCCTCGCCCAGTTCCCGCTGGTTGCGGGGGCCGGTGCGCAGCAGACATTCCAGCAGCCGGGGCTGCCCCTGGCCCAGCGGGATATCCAGCTGCAAAAACTCCTTGCGCAGCGATCGCCGCCGCTCGTTCTCCAGCCGGGACACGGCCAGACGCAGTTCACGCGGTTCCATCGCGTTTCCTCCTTCCGGTCAGGCCAGCTGGGACTGGCCGGTGTACAGCTGATAGTAGCGGCCTTTCTGTTCCAGCAGGGCTTCGTGGTCGCCCCGCTCGATCACCTGGCCCTGTTCCACCACCAGGATGGCGTCGGCGTTGCGCACCGTACTCAACCGGTGGGCGATCACAAACACCGTGCGCCCTTCCATCAGGCTGTCCAGCCCCTGTTCGATGAGCTTTTCGGTGCGGGTGTCGATGCTGCTGGTGGCCTCGTCCAGAATAAAGACAGGGGGCTTGGCCACGGCGGCCCGGGCGATGGCCAGCAGCTGGCGCTGGCCCTGGCTCAGGTTGTCCCCGTCGCCGGACAGCAGGGTGTCATACCCGTTGGGCAGCCGCCGGATAAAGGAATCCGCGTTGGCCAGCACCGCGGCCTGCCGCACATCCTCATCGCTGGCGGAGAGCCGCCCGTACCGGATGTTGTCCGCGATCGTGCCGGTGAACAGGTGGGTGTCCTGCACCACCACCGACAGGCTGCGGCGCAGATCGTCCTTGCAGATGCGGCGCAGGTCCAGCCCGTCGTAGGTGATGGCGCCGCTATCGATCTCGTAGAAGCGGGTGATCAGGTTGATGATGGTGGTCTTGCCGGCGCCGGTGCTGCCCACGAAAGCGATGGTCTCGCCCGGCCGGGCAAAAAGGCTCACATCCCGCAAAACCGGTTTGCCCGGCACATAGCTGAAGCACACGTGGTCAAACCGCACATCCCCCTTCAGCGGCACCAGACGGCTGCCGCCGTTTTCTTCGGGGCATTTCCAGGCGTAGTGGCCGGTGCGCTCGGGAACCTCGGTCAGGCTGCCGTCGGCTTCGGGCCGCACCCGCACCAGGGTCACGTCTCCCTCGTCGATCTCCGGCGTCTCGTCCATCAGGTTGAAGATCCGTTCCGCGCCAGACAGGGCGCTGAGCAAAAAGTTGCCCTGTTGGGTCAGCTGGTTCAGCGGCATGGCGCTCTGGCGTACCAGCACCAGATAGGAACTCAGGCTGCCCAGATCGCTGTGGCCGGCCAGCACGAACAGCCCGCCCACACAGGCCGATACCGCGTAGTTCACGTAGGACAGGCTCACCACCGTGGGCACCATCATGCCGGCGTAGCGGGCGGCGGCGGTGCCCGCCTGGCGCAAGGATTCGTTCAACTCGCAGAACCGGGCGAAATCCTGGGGCTCGTGGTTGAACACCTTCTCCACCTTCTGGCCGGCCACCATCTCCTCCACAAAGCCGTTCAACTCGCCCAGATGCTTCTGCTGCTGGGAGAAGTAGTGCTTGCTGCGCCGGCTGCTGTAGAGGATAAACGCCGTCATGGCCGACAGAAAGGCGATCACGATCAGCGACAGCTTCCAGTTCAGCACAAGCAGCAGGGTGATGGTGCCGCTCACCATACAAAAACTCTGGATCAGCAGGGTGAAGCTGTTGTTCAGCGCCTCGGTCACGGTGTCCACATCGTTAGTGAAGTGGCTCATCAGCTCGCCGTGCGTATGGCTGTCAAAATAGCGCAGCGGCAGGCTCTGGACGTGGGTGAACAGATCCTGCCGGATCCGGGCCACCACCTGCTGGGCGGTGCGCACCATCAGCTGGTTGTAGCCGAAGGTGGCCAGCGCGCCCGCGCCGTACATGACCGCCATGCCCAGGACGGCCCGAGCCAGCCCGGGCAGATCCCCCGGGGCGATAAAGTTGTTGATGACCGGTTTGAGCAGATAGGTGCCCATCAGGTTGGCCAGACTGCTGACCACCACCAGCACCGCCACCACGGTAAGGGCCAGCCAGTGCATCCCCAGATAGGAGCACAGGCGGCGCAGCGCTTTTTTCAGATCTTTCGGCCGTTTGAATCCGCCGGCCGGCATACGCATCGCCATTACAAACCCGCTCCTTCCTGCTGCGAATGGTAGATCTCCTGATAGATGCGGTTATGCTCCAGCAGGGTCCAGTGGTTGCCCACCTCGTTGATCCGGCCATTGTCCAGGATCACGATCTGGTCCGCGTCCAGCACCGAGGTAATGCGCTGGGCAATGATGATCTTGGTGGTGTGGGGCAGGCAGTGGGCCAGCCCCTGGCGGATTTTGGCTTCGGTGACCATATCCACCGCGCTGGTGGAATCGTCCAGGATCAGCACCTTGGGCTTTTTCAGGATGGCCCGGGCGATGCACAGCCGCTGTTTCTGGCCGCCGCTCACGTTCACACCGCCCTGCCCCAGGTCGGTGTCATAGCCGTTTTCCAGCCGGCCGATGAACTCATCCACGCAGGCGATATGGCAGGCCTCCTCGATTTCGGTGTCGGTGGCGTCCGGCTTGCCCCAGCGCAGGTTTTCCCGCACCGTGCCGCTGAACAGGGTGTTCTTCTGCAGCACCATGGCGATGGCGTCCCGCAGATGGACCAGGGGATACTCCCGCACCGGCCGTCCATCCACCCGCACAACGCCCTCGGTGGCGTCGTACAGCCGGGGGATCAGCTGCACCAGGGTGGATTTGGCCGATCCGGTGCCGCCGATGATGCCCACGGTGGAGCCCGCCGGAATTTTCAGGTTGATGTCCCGCAGCACATACTCCGCCGCGCCGGCCTTGTATTGGAAGGATACGTGGTCAAACTCGATCTCGCCCCGCTCCACCGTCACGTCCTTCGCGTCCTCCTCGGTGATATCCAGCGGCTCGTCGATCACTTCAAAGATGCGCTGCCCGCTGGCGATGGCCCGGGTCAGCAGCAGGAACACGTTGGAGAACATCATCAGGCTGTTGAGTACCTGCAGCACATAGCTGAGAAAGCCGGTCAGCTTGCCCACCTTCATGGCGCCCCCGATGATCATACCGCCGCCGATCCACAGGATGGCCAGAATGGTGCTGTACATCACCAGCTGCATGGCGGGCATGTTGAGCACCGCGATCCGCATCGCCTGGCGGGACACCCGGCACAGGTTGTCGTTCACCTGCCCGAATTTCTCAATTTCGTATTCTCCCCGCACATAGGCTTTCACGATCCGCACGGCGGTCAGGTTCTCCTGCACGATCCGGTTCACCAGGTCGATGGCCCGCTGCATCCGGCTGTAGAGCGGCCGCACCCGGCGGATGATCTGAAACAGCAGAAAGCCCAGGGTGGGCGCCGCCACCAGGAACACCAGTGCCAGCCGGGCGTTGATGAGAAAGGACATGGTCAGCGCCGTGATCATCATGATCGGGCTGCGCACCGCCGGGCGCAGCCCGTTGATCACCGCGTTCTGGATGGTGGTCACGTCGCTGGTCAGCCTTGTCACCAGCGATTCGGTCTGGAACCGGTCCCGGTTGGCAAAGGAAAAACTCTGGATCTTGGCGTACTCCGCCTTGCGCACCTCCGCCGCCAGACCATGGCCGCACAAGGCGGAAAACCGGGCGCTGCCCACCCCCAGCAGCAGGGCGGCCAGGGCGCACACGCACATCAGCGCCCCCTGCTGAAAAATGTAAGGCCGGTTCCCGGTGGCCACCCCCACGTCCACGATGTTCACCATGATCATGGGGATCACCAGTTCAAAGACCGCCTCGGCCGCCACGCAGAACATGGCCAGCACAAACCATAGCCGGTATTTGTGCAGATACCCGGCAAAGCGGCGGATCAGATGCATACCGAATCACTCCTTTGCAACAACAACATTTGCATACGCAACTATTGTAGATGCAAATCAATGGGTTGTCAACTGCGGGGCGGCACAAAGCGCGGGAGCGCATCCGGAAAACCCGGACACGCTCCCGCGCTTTTTTGCTGTGTATTCAGATCTCCACAACACCCTCGTAGACCAGCACCGCGTCGCCGGTGAGGGTCACCCCCTCGTCGGTGTAGCAGACAGTCACGTCGCCGCCCCGCAGTTTGACGGTGATGGGCTCGCCCTTGGGGCAGTAGCCGTTCTCCACCGCCGCCACCACCGCAGCGCAGGCGCCGGTGCCGCAGGCAACCGTTTCCCCGTTGCCCCGCTCAAACACCCGCATCTTCAGGGTGTGATCGTTCACCACCCGCACAAATTCGGTGTTTACCCGCTGGGGGAAGAGGGCCGCGTGCTCAAACTGGGGCCCCAGCTTTTCCAGATCCACCGCGTCCACCCGGGGGCAGAACACCACGCAATGGGGGTTGCCCATCGAAACGCAGGTGATCCGCCAGTCCTGGCCGGCAATGGTGGCCGGCACATCCACCGCCGGGTCGGCGGTCAGGGTGCAGGGCAGATCAGCGGGGTGCAGGCTTGCCCTGCCCATCTCCACCCGGGCGCTGCTCACCTTGCCGCCCCGCAGATAGAGATGCAGGTGCTTAATGCCGCTGGCGGTCTCCACCGTGATCTCCTCGCCGGTCACGTAGCCCCGGTCGTGGGCCAGTTTGGCCGCGCCCCGGATGCTGTTGCCGGCCATCCTGCCCTCGCTGCCGTCCTGGTTGAAGATGCGCATCCGGATATCCGCGACCTGCGAGCGCTCCAGAAGCACCACCCCATCGCCGCCGATGCCGTAGTGCCGGTGGCACAGCCGCACCGCCAGGGATTCCGGGCAGGTGATGGCCCCGTCGAAGTTCTCGAAAAAGATGTAGTCGTCCCCGGTGCCCTGCAGCTTGGCAAAGGGCAGGGTCTGCCGGGTGGTGCGCATGTGGTTCAGGTCCACCAGCTCGGTGTTCTGCTGGGTGAACCGGCTGGCCAGGATGTCCGCCAGCGCGCTGGCGGTGTCCAGCGAGGTAAAGCAGGGGATGGACAGGGTCAGCGCGTGCCGGTGCAGGGTGATATAGTCGGCCAGCGATTCGTCCTCCGCCGCGCCGGTGTAGACGATGGCCCCGATCTTGCCCTCATCCAGCAGCCGCAAAATCTCACTGCTTTCCCGCAGGGGCGGCACCCGCCGTACATCCACACCCAGAGCCTCCACCGCGTCGGCGGTGTCCGGGGTGGCGTAGAGACCGATGCCCAGGTCATCCAGCTTTTTGGCCACGGTAATGACCTCATACAGATCGTGGCCGTCCACGCTCAGCAGTACCCCCGCGCCGCCTTCCAGCAGGGCGGGGCGCACGTCGATGCCCGCCGCGGCCAGCCCCTTGAACAGGGCCTCCCGCAGGTCCTTGCCGATGCCCAGCACCTCGCCGGTACTCTTCATCTCCGGCCCCAGGTAGGCGTTCACATCGTTGAGTTTTTCAAAGCTGAACACCGGCACCTTCACCGCCACATAGGGCGGGGCGGGCCAGAGCCCGTCGCCGTAGCCCAGACTTTTCAGCGGGGCGCCGGTCATCACCCGGGCGGCCAGGTCCACCATGGGCACCCCGGTCACCTTGCTGATGTAGGGCACCGTGCGGCTGGCCCGGGGATTCACCTCGATAACGTACAGCTCGTTCTTCCAAATCAGGTACTGGATGTTCACCAGCCCCTTGGTGCCCAGGGCCAGCGCCAGCTTGCGGGAGCAGTCCACCACCTGGTCCATCATCATGTCGCTCAGGTTGTAGGGGGGATACACGGCGATGGAGTCGCCGGAGTGCACCCCCGCCCGCTCAATGTGCTGCATCACGCCGGGGATCAGCACGTCGGTGCCGTCGCTGATCACGTCCACCTCCAGCTCGGTGCCGGGCATGTACTGGTCAATGAGTACCGGGTTCTCGATGCCGCCGGCCAGGATGCGCTGCATGTAGCGGCGCACCTCTTCGTCGCTGCGCACGATCCGCATGTTCTGCCCGCCGATCACATAGCTGGGCCGCAGCAAAACCGGGTACTCCAGCTGGCGGGCGGCGTTTAGCGCCTCCTCCAGCGTCAGGGCGCTCAGGCCACGGGGCCGCCGGATGCCGAACTTCTCCAGCAGCGCGTCAAACCGTTCCCGGTCCTCGGCGGTGTCGATGCCCTCGGCGCTGGTACCCAGAATGGGGATCCGCTTTTCGTCCAGATACCGGGTCAGCCGGATGGCGGTCTGGCCGCCAAAGGCCACCACCACCCCCACCGGCTTCTCCACCGCGATGATGTCCATCACGTCCTCCGGGCAGAGGGGCTCAAAGTAGAGCCGGTCGCCGGTGTCGTAGTCGGTGGAAACGGTCTCCGGGTTGTTGTTTATGATCACCACATCGTAGCCCAGTTCTTTCAGGGTCCAGACACAGTGTACCGAGGAGTAGTCGAACTCGATGCCCTGTCCGATGCGGATGGGCCCGCTGCCCAGCACCAGCACGGTGGGGTGGCCGCTGCGGGCAAAACTGCGGGCCTCGCAGTGCACCCCCCAGCCGCTGTAGAAGTAGGGGGTGCGGGCGGCAAACTCGGCGGCGCAGGTGTCCACCATCTTGTAGATGGCTGACAGGTGTTCCGGCAGCGGCCCGCCGCTGATCCGGGCCAGCGCTGCGTCCGGGTAGCCCAGTTCCTTGCCGGTCAGATATTCCTCCCGGGTCAGGGTCTTGCCCGTGATGTGCTGTTCGTAGTCCGCCAGGTGGGCCAGCCGATGCAGAAACCACCGGTCGATGCGGGTGATGGCGAAAATCTCGTCCACCGATACGCCGGCCTTGAGGGCTTCAAAGATGGTAAACAGCCGCTTATCGTCCATCCGGTGCAGCCGTTCGGTCACCGGGGCGTCGTCGGCGGGGGCGGCGTTCAGGGTATCCAGCCCGATCTCCGCGCCCCGCACCGCCTTCATCAGGGCCATCTCAAAACTGGGCCCGATGGCCATGACCTCACCGGTGGCCTTCATCTGGGTGCCCAGCTTGCGGCTGGCGCCGGCAAACTTGTCAAAGGGCCACTTGGGCATCTTGACCACCACGTAGTCCAGCGCCGGCTCAAAGCAGGCGCAGGTCTCGCCGGTCACGTCGTTGGGGATCTCGTCCAGGGTGTAGCCCAGGGCGATGCGGGTGGTAATCTTGGCAATGGGGTAGCCGGTGGCCTTGGAGGCCAGCGCCGAGGACCGGCTCACCCGGGGATTCACCTCGATGACCGCGTACTCAAAGCTGTCCGGATTCAAGGCAAACTGGCAGTTGCAGCCGCCCACGATGCCCAGCGCGCTGATGATGTTCAGCGAGGCCGAGCGCAGCATCTGGTATTCCTTGTCCGAGAGGGTCAGCGCCGGGGCCACCACGATGGAGTCGCCGGTATGCACCCCCACCGGGTCAAAGTTTTCCATGCTGCAGATGGTGATCACGTTGCCCGCCGCGTCCCGCATGGTCTCAAACTCGATCTCTTTCCAGCCGTAGATGTACCGCTCCACCAGAATCTGGGTGATGGGGGAGGCATCCAGCCCGGTGTGGGCCACCGCCTGCAGTTCCTCCGGGGTATAAGCCACGCCGCCGCCGGTGCCGCCCAGGGTGTAGGCGGGCCGCACGATCACCGGGTAGCCGATCCGCTCGGCCACCGCCAGCGCCGCGTCCACCGTTTCGGCAATGTCGCTGGGGATCACCGGTTCTCCGATGGCCGCCATGGTCTCCTTGAACTTTTCCCGGTCCTCGGCCTTTTCGATGGCCTCCACGTTGCTGCCGATCAGCCGCACGCCCCGGCTTTCCAGAAAGCCCTCCCGGCCCAGCTGCATGGCGATGGTCAGGCCGGTCTGGCCGCCCAGCCCCGCCAGCAGGCAGTCGGGCTTTTCCTTGTCGATGATGCGCTTGACCGTCTCGGCGGTGAGGGGCTCCAGATAAATTTCGTCCGCCAGCGCCTTGTCGGTCATGATGGTGGCCGGGTTGGAGTTCACCAGCACCACATTCACGCCCGCCTCTTTCAAGACCCGGCAGGCCTGGGCCCCGGCGTAGTCAAACTCCGCCGCCTGCCCGATGACGATCGGGCCGGAGCCGATCATCAGCACCTTGCGGATGCTTGTATCAAGTGGCATCGTCGGCCCCTCCCTCCATCAGTCGGATAAACCGGTCAAACAAAAATCCGGTGTCCCGGGGCCCGGCACAGGCCTCCGGATGAAATTGCACGGTAAACGCCCGCTTGCCCGGGTAATCCAGCCCCTCGCAGGTGCCGTCGTTGGCGTTCACGAACCGGGGCCGCGCTCCCGGCACCGAGTCCGCCACCACCGCGTAGCCGTGGTTCTGGCTGGTGATGTAGGTGCGCCCGCCCAGCAGATCGCGGGCGGGCTGATTGGCCCCCCGGTGACCGTACTTCAGCTTGACGGTGCGCCCGCCTGCCGCCAGCGCCAGCAGCTGATGCCCCAGGCAGATGCCGAAGATGGGCAGCTTGCCCAGCAGCTTGGACAGCTCCGCGATGCAGCCGGTGTTCTCCGCCGGGTCGCCGGGTCCGTTGGAGAGCAGCAGCCCGTCCGCACCCAGGGCCAGCACCTGTTCGGCAGTGGTGTCCGCGGGCAGTACCGTCACCCGGCAGCCCCGCTTTTGCAGCTCCCGGGCGATGTTCGCCTTGACACCGTAGTCCAGCAGGGCCACATGGTGAGTTTCCTGCCCTTGGGCAGGCAGGGTATGGGGGGCGGCGCAGGTCACCGAAGCCACCGCGCCCTCCACCCGGTAGGCCGCCACCGCCGTCAGATCGGCGGGCGGGGCCGAGGTGATGATGGCGTTGGTCACCCCGTGCTCCCGGATGATGCGAGTGACCTCCCGGGTGTCGATGCCGCAGATGCCCGGCACGCCTTTTTCTTTTAGAAAAGCGTCCAGATCGTACTGGCAGCGGAAGTTGGAGGGGGTGGGGCACCAGTGCCGCACCACATAGCCCTTTACCCGGCACTCGCCCTCAAAATCCGCCTCGATCACCCCGTAGTTGCCAATGAGGGGAAAGGTCTGCAATACGATCTGCCCCGCATAGCTGGGATCGGTCAGGGTCTCCAGATAGCCGCACATGTTGGTGGTGAACACCAGTTCGCCCACCGTGTCGCCCGCCGCGCCGAACCGCTGCCCCTCAAAGGCGGTGCCGTCCTGCAGCACGAGCCATGCCTTTTCCATTCCGGTCACCTCACTGCGCGTTTCCCAGGCACTTCACCAGCACCGCCTTCTGGGCGTGCAGGCGGTTTTCCGCCTGTTCAAAGATCTCGTCCGCGTGCTGTTCAAACACCTCGACGGTGATCTCTTCCTCCCGGTGGGCGGGCAGGCAGTGCAGCACCATGGCGTCGGGCTTTGCCACTGCCATGTTGGCGGCGTTCACCTGGTAGGCGGCGAACACCTTGCGGCGCTCCTCCGCCTCGTCCTCCTGGCCCATGGAGGCCCACACGTCGGTGTAGACCACGTCCGCGTTCTGCATGGCCTGCTGCACGTCGGGGGTGCAGAGGAACGCGCCGTTTCTGGCCGCCCACTGCATCAGGGCCGCGTCCGGCTTGTGTCCGTCCGGGCAGGCGATCGATACCTGCATCCCCATGGTGATGCCGCCCACGATCAGGCTGTTGGCCATGTTGTTGCCGTCACCCACAAAGCAGAGCTTCTTGCCCGCCAGGGCGCCCTTGCGCTCCCGGATGGTCATCAGATCGGCCAGCACCTGGCAGGGATGACAGTAATCGGTAAGCCCGTTGATGATGGGGATGGAGCCGTATTTGGCCAGATCCTCCACCTCCTGCTGGGCAAAGGTGCGGATCATGATGCCGTCCAGATACCGGCTTAACACCCGGGCGGTGTCCTCCACCGGCTCGCCCCGGCCGATCTGCAGATCCCGGCTGCTCAAAAACAGCGCCGCGCCGCCCAGGTTGTACATGCCCACCTCGAAGGACACCCGGGTGCGGGTGGAGGACTTGGAGAAGATCATGCCCAAGGTCTTGCCCTTGAGCAGATGATGTTCCACCCCGTTTTTCTTTTCGTATTTCAGCTGGTCCGCAATGTTCAGGATCTCGTTGATCTCCGCGGCGGTCAGGTCCGCCAGTTTCAGCAGGTGTTTCATTGTGCGCACTCCTCTTTCAGAATTTGTACCGCCTGCGCCAGCAGGTCTTGGGGAATGTTCAGCGGCGGCAGCAGCCGCACCTTGTTTTTGGCCCGCAGGGGCAGCACCCCGCGCGCCTGGCAGGCCGCCAGCACCTCGCCCGCGTCCTTTTCGGTTTCAACACCCAGCATCAGCCCGGCGCCGGTCACGCTTTTGACGCCCGGCGCGCCCTCCAGCTGGCTGCGTACCCAGTCGCCCTTGGCGGCCACTTCGGCCAGAAATGCCTCGTCCAGCCGTTCCAGAATGGTCAGCGCCCCGGCACAGCACACCGGGTTGCCCCCGAAGGTACTGCCGTGGCTGCCCGGCGTCAGCACCCCCGCGGCCTTGCCGCCCAGGATCGCCGCGCCCAGCGGCAAGCCGCCGCCCAGCCCCTTGGCGGTGGTCACCACATCCGGGTGCACGCCGCTGTGCATGTAGCTGAACAGCTTGCCGGTGCGGCCGTTGCCGGTCTGCACCTCGTCGGCCATGAGCAGCAGCCCCCGCTCGTGGGCCAGTTGTTCCAGCCCCTGGATAAAGGCAGGCTCCAGCGGGATGACCCCGCCCTCGCCCTGGATGGCCTCAAACAGAATGGCACAGCAGGGGTTTTCGTCCAGAACCCGTTCCACATCGGCCAGGTCATTCGGCTCGGCGTAGACAAAGCCCGGGGTCAGGGGCAGAAAATCCTTGTGGAACGTCTCCTGGCCGGTGGCGGCCAGGGTGGCCAGGGTACGGCCGTGGAAACTGCCTTTCAAGGTAACGATGGTGGTGCGGTCCGCGCCCAGGTGTTCAGCCCCGTATTTGCGGGCCACCTTGATGGCGCACTCGTTGGCCTCCGCGCCGGAGTTGCAGAAGAACACCTGCTGCATCCCGGTGCGCTCACAGAGCAGCGCTGCCAGCCGGGCGCAGGGCTCAGTGTAGTAAAGGTTCGAGGTATGCTGCAGTTTGGCCGCCTGTTCGCAGACCGCTTTCTGCCAAACCTCGTCGCAGGCGCCAAAGGCGTTCACCCCGATGCCGCTGCCCAGATCGATGTATTCCTTGCCGTCCTCGCCGATGAGCACCGACCCGTGCCCGCCGGTGAGTACCACCGGGAACCGGGCGTAGGTGGGGGCGATGTAGGTCTGATCCAGCTGTTTAATGTTGTCCATAGCTGCCTCCCTGGATAAACATGGTGCCGATGCCCTCATCGGTGAGGGTCTCGATCAGGATGGCGTGGGGGATGCGCCCGTCGATGATGAACACCCGGTTCACGCCGCGGCGAATGGCCTCAATGCAGCAGTCCACCTTGGGGATCATGCCGCCGGAGCTGATGCCCTCCCGCATGAGCTGGGGCGCTTCGCTTACCGTGATCTGGCTGATCAGGGTGGAGGGATCGTCCTTGTCCCGCAGGATGCCGCTGGTGTCGGTCATGGAGATCAGGCTCTCGGCCTTGAGGGCGGCAGCGATGCGGGCCGCCGCGGTGTCCGCATTGATGTTGTACACATTCCCCTCGGTGTCACAGCCCACCGTGGAGATCACCGGGGTGTATCCCTTTTCCAGTACATCCAGCACCGGCTCCACGTTGATCTGGGTGATCTCGCCCACATAGCCCAGTTCCGCCCGCAGGGGCTTTGCCTGGATCAGGTAGCCGTCCATGCCGCTCAGGCCGATGGCCTTGCCGCCCTTGCTCTGCAACAGGCTTACCAGATTTTTGTTGATCTTGCCGGCCAGCACCATCTGCACCAGTTCGGCGGTCTCCTTGTCGGTCACCCGCAGTCCGTCGATAAATTGGCTCTCCTTGCCCACCCGACGCATCAGATCGCTGATCTCGGGGCCGCCGCCGTGCACCAGTACTACCTTCACCCCAATCAGGCTCAGCAGCACCAGGTCTCCCATAACGGCCTGTTTCAGTTCCTCGTTGATCATGGCGTTGCCGCCGTATTTCACCACCAGAATTTTGCCGGTGTATTTCTGTATGTAGGGCAGGGCGTGGATCAGCACTTGCGCCCGCTGCGCGTTGCTCAGTTCCATCTGTACAGCCTCCTCAGGTGCGGTAGTCGCCGTTGATCTTTACATAGTCGTAGGTCAGATCGCAGCCCCAGGCGGTGCTTTCCGCTGTGCCGGCGTGAAGATCCACCTGGATCTCGATCTCGCTTTTGAGCAGGATCTCCTTGGCCTGTTCCTCGGAGAAGGGAATGCCCGCCCCGTCCTTGCACACCGCAATGCGGCCCGCCTCGCTGGCGAAGGCCACGTCTACCTTTTCCACGTCCACCGCCGCGCCGCTGTAGCCAATGGCGCAGAGCACCCGGCCCCAGTTGGCGTCCGCGCCGAACATGGCCGCCTTGACCAGGGAAGAGCAGATCACCGCTTTGGCCACGGTGCGGGCGGTGGCCAAAGCGGCGGCGCCCTGCACACGGCATTCCAGCAGCCGGGTGGCGCCCTCGCCGTCGCCGGCCAGCATCCGGCACAGCTGCATGGTCACGGTGTTCAGCGCCTGCATAAAGAGGGCAAAATCCTGGTTTTCTTCGGTCACGGGGGTGTTGCGCGCCAGGCCGTTGGCCAGGATGGTCACCATATCGTTGGTGGAGGTGTCCCCATCCACGCTGACCATGTTGAAGGTGCTCTGCACGTCGGTGGACAGCGCCTTGTGCAGCATCTCGCTGCTGATGGCCGCGTCGGTGGTCAGGAATACCAGCATAGTGGCCATGTTGGGGTGGATCATGCCGCTGCCCTTGGCGATGCCGCCCAGATGGCAGGTCTTGCCGTCCAGAGTGAACTCCACCGCCACCTCCTTGGCGACGGTGTCGGTGGTCATGATGGCTTGGGCGGCGTGCAGGCTGTTGTCGTAGCCAAGATCCGCCACCAGCGGGGCCATACCCGCCTTGATGGGGGTCAGATCCAGCGGCTGCCCGATCACGCCGGTGGAGGCGATCACCACATCCTCCGCGGCAATGCCCAGCGGTTCGGCGGCCAGTTGACACATGGTTTGGGCGACCTGCGGCCCGTCCGCGTTGCAGGTGTTGGCGTTGCCGCTGTTGCACAGGATGGCCTGGGCTTTGCCGTCGGCCAGATGGGCCTTGGTCACCAGCAGCGGCGCGCCCTTCACCAGGTTGGTGGTGTAGACCGCCGCGGCGCTGGCGGGACAGTCGCTGACGATCAGCGCCAGATCCCGCTTGGACTGATTTTTCCGGATGCCGCAGTGGATGCCCGCGGCCTTGAACCCCTGCGCGGCGCAAACGCCGCCTGTGATCTGTTTCATGATGTGCTCCTCTTTGCTTCTTATTTGTAATATAGGATAGACAGATGAATCGGGCGGTTTATTCCAACCGAAGCCCGGTCTCGGGCGGCAGGCCCAGCACCAGGTTCATGCACTCCACCGCCGCGCCGCTGGCCCCTTTGCCCAGGTTGTCGTAACGGGCCATCAGCAGGATACGCTCCTCGTTGCCGCCCACCGAGATCTCCATCCGGTCCAAGCCGCTCAGCGCGGCGGCGGAGAAGAACCCTTCCTCGCCGGTTTCGGGCTGCCACCGGACCACCGGCCCGGTATAGAGGGAGGCGTACAACTGCCGCACATCCTCCGGCGTGCCCTTCAGCTGGCTGCGGAACAGGGGAACGGTCACCGCCATACCGCTGTAAAAATCCGCCACGATGGGGCAGAAGACGGGGGCGTTCACCAGTCCAATCACCGCTTGCATCTCGGGAAGATGCTTGTGGGTTTGGCTCAATCCATACTGACGGGGCGCGTTCAGCAACCCGCTTCGCTCCGGGGCTTCATACTGGGCGATCATGGATTTCCCACCGCCGCTGTAGCCCGTCAGGGAAAAGCTGGTCACGGGATAATCCGCCGGAAGGATTCCTTCTCTCACCAACGGTTGTACCAGCGCGATAAAACCGCTGGCGTGGCAACCGGGAACGGCAATCCGCTTGCCGGTCTGGATGGCGTTGGCGTAGGCGGGCCCCAATTCGGGCAAACCGTAGGCCCAACCGGGAGAAGTGCGGTGCGCGGTGGATGCGTCCAGGATCACCGCGCTGGTTCCCTCCGCCAGCGCTACCGCCTCCCGGGCAGCCGCGTCCGGCAGACAGAGAAACGCGATGTCGCAGGCGTGCAGTGCCTCCCGACGGGCTTGCGGATCCTTGCGGGTTTCTTCTGGCAGAGTGAGCAGGGTAAGGTCCTTGCGCAGCGCCAGTCTTTGGTGAATCTGCAGGCCGGTAGTGCCGGCGCTGCCGTCAATAAAAATCGTGTGCATAGTGAAAATCCCCCTGCAATACGGGCAAACCAGACGGCTTGCCGACTGGATATATTTTACATCATGATGCATAAATATGCAATAGTTTTTAGTTTGAAATATTCTCTTTCCCAGGATTTTGCGGAATACATACAGAATGGCGGGGGAAAAGATCGGTGGATTGGACATTTTCACAGTTGCAAAAGAGTGAATAAATACACGGTGCTTTTGCAAGGGGAAAAACGGGATGAAAAATATGGCAAATTTTTTTGAAAAAGGTGTTGACTTTTGCGTTGCCATCCCGTATAATAAACAACGTCGCCGGTACGACGGTCGACAATCTGGCCCGGTAGTTCAGTTGGTTAGAACGCTAGCCTGTCACGCTAGAGGTCGTGAGTTCGAGCCTCATCCGGGTCGCCATATGCTGTTATAGCTCAGTCGGCAGAGCACATCCTTGGTAAGGATGAGGTCGTGCGTTCGAATCGCATTAACAGCTCCAAAAAACCGCTTGAACACATTGTTCAAGCGGTTTTTTCTTTTTCAGCGAACGGTCCCAAAGGCATAAAATTGTCTGGCGTTTGGCACGCGTTTGGCACAAAGAATGGGACGGCCGGCGTTTGCCTTATCACGGGAAATTGTTACGGCATTGATGTTGATCCTGTGGGGAACGAGGATTGCTGGGAGGTATCATACAAGCGGTTGCTCCGACCGAACCCAATCTGTATCTGTTTTGAAAAATATTACATTGTTACATTTTTGGCAAAAGGTAAAAATCTTACGATAAAGCTATCGATTTGTTTCAATTTTCAATGAAATCGGGCAAATCGAACAAAAGTGTTAACTTATTTTAGGCGCTAAATTGTGCGCGTAACACAAGAACATCTTGTCAGGTGTACTAGTTTTATGTATAATAATAATCAATAATTATTCGCCATCGAATTAAAGGGGGTGCGATAGTTTGCGTTGCTCTACCGGCTGGAGAATGCTTCGTGCGGCATAAAAGCAGAGAAGGTCGGGAGAACTTATTAAGCAAAAAGATTGCTAATAGTATAAGGCGGAGGGAGACTCATGAAAAAAGAATTCAATGTGAACGCAAAAACAGTAAAATTTGGGATTGTTCCCAAAATGCTGCTCGGAATTCTGGCCCCCTTGTTTGTGGTGCTGATTGTGATCAGCATTTTCCTGGGGTTGCGGAGTTCTGCTACGGTCAATGAAGTCATGAGTGCTGAACTGGATGCGGAAACCAGAGCGGCAGCATATCAGATAGAAGCGTTTTTTGATCGGTATTATGGTATTGCCGAGTCACTGGCGGCAAATCAGGCTATCCAGGCCATTATCAGTCAGGATACAGAGGGCGGCGCTGCCACGCATGCACAATACGGAGAGTTGTTGGCCATGCTGGAAACCGTGCGTCAGAATAATGCGGAGGACATTGATTATATCTGGGTGTCCGATTTCCGAACGGCGGAGGTGCTGCAGAACGACGGCACAGTTTTTGGCCCGGATCAGCTGGACTATACGACCCGTTCCTGGTATACCCTGGTTATGGAGCAACAGGAAACGATCGCTACGGAGGCCTATACCGGCACGAACAGCAACGACATTATGATTACGGTGGCGACCCCTGTGTTTGTCAACGGTTGGATCCAAGGAATCGTAGGAATCGATCTCAATATGCAGCACCTTCGCCAGCTGATGGACCAGGTCAAGATTGGTACGGAAGGCTATATTACCCTGTATGATCTGAACAGCCAGATTATCTATCACCCGGATGATGCGGTCGTCAATACCAACGCGGCGGACGCGAATTATTCCGAGAATATGCGGAACGCGATCTTGAATAAAGAAGATACCGCGGCCATGCTGTATACCCGTGGCGCGACGGAATATTACGGCAGCACCGCCCCCGTAGGTTCTGTGGGGTATATGGTACTGGGCGTTATGCAGGTTGGGGAATATACCGCGCATACTACTGCAATCCTGCGGATTCAGGTGATCGGGATGGTGGTATGTGGAATTGTGCTGACAGTGATCTGTGTGATCCTGGCGCTGTCCATTACCCGTCCGCTCAAGCGCCTGGACCGGGTTGTGGGCCGGCTGGCGGATGGAGAACTGGACGTGGAAGTGGATACCCGCGGCCGGGACGAAGTCAGCGAAGTGGGCGCCAATGTGGAACGGATCGTTCTGCGCCTGAAGGAGTATATCCTGTACATTAACGAGATCTGGGAAGTACTTCACCAGATCGGGGACGGAAATCTTCAGTTTACGCTGGAACATGCGTATGCTGGAGAGTTTTCCAAGGTCAAAGAGGCGCTGTTGCATATTCGCGATACCTTGACCGAGACATTGACCAATATTGCCCAATCGGCAGATCAGGTAAACGCCGGGGCGGACCAGATCGCCAGCGGCGCGCAGGCGCTGGCGCAGGGCGCCACCGAACAGGCGTCCTCGGTTGAGGAGCTTTCCTCCGCGATCCAGGAGTTGTCTGGTCAGGTGAGCGATGGCGCCGATAAGGCGGCAGAAGTGGGCAAATTCATGGAGCAGATCAAAGAGGAAGTGGAAAAGGGCAACCATCAGATGGAACAGATGCGCGTCGCCATGAAAGATATCAGCACCCAGTCGGTCGCGATTCGCGGAATTATTAAGACCATTGACGATATCGCGTTCCAGACCAACATTCTGGCCCTCAACGCAGCTGTGGAGGCAGCCCGTGCCGGCGCGGCCGGAAAGGGTTTTGCCGTGGTGGCGGACGAGGTCCGCAGTCTGGCGGGCAAGAGCGCGGAAGCCGCCAAAAAGACCAACCAGCTGATCGAGAGTTCGGTACAGGCGGTCAAGCACGGCGAAAGTTTGACCCAGCTGACCGCGGAGTCGCTGACCATTGTGGCGGACGGTACACGTCAGGTCGTGAATACCATTGAGGGCGTTGCCGTTGCGTATCAAGATCAGGCCAGCCGCATTTCCGAGATCGCCAAGGGCGTGGATCAGATCTCCAGCGTGGTTCAGACCAATTCGGCCACGGCGGAACAGAGCGCGGCGGCCAGCGAAGAGCTGTCCGGCCAGGCAAGCATGATGCGCGGGCAGGTCGCGCATTTCAAGCTGGGCCAGGATACCGGGTGGGAAGAACCGCCCGCAATGCCGGAACCTCGCGCACCGAAACAGCCGCAAATGGCGCACAGCGGTTCAGACGGAGACGGAAAGTATTCTTTCTAAAAGCTGAAAAACTGCCGGTAAGCTTGCTTGCCGGCAGTTTTGTGCGTTATCCCGTAGCAAAGGGCGGGTTTTGTATGTTATACTGAAAAAAACATGCGTGCGCTGCGAAAAACTCTAAAATAATTTGAGGGGGTAGGGGATAGGCGGATGTACCAAAAATACAGTATCGGCAAGATGGCGTCTCTGCTGGGGATCTCGTCCGAGGCGATTCGCTACTATGAAAGCAAGGACATCATCCGGCCGCTGCGAGATCCGGAAACCGGATATCGCTATTACAGCACCTGGGATTTCCACATGCTGCTGCGGGCGCGGCATTACCAGAAATACGGCTTTTCTCTGGAGGAGGTCAGCGAACTGTTCCGCAGCCGTGAGTTGTCCTTTATCCAGGACCGCCTCCACGACCAGGAAGCCGTGATCGAGCGTGAGATCGTGTACCAGATGAATCTGCTCAAACGTATCCGGCAGAGCCAGCAGATGATCCAGGATGCGCGCCAGAGCGTGGGGCAGTACAAACTGGCCCAACGCCCCGGTATTTTTCGCACCAATACGCAGAAAAATTATACCCTTTTTAAGGAAAAAGCCCAGCTGGACCGTATTGAAGAATGGGTGGAAAAAGAGCCGTTTGTTTATTCCTGCGCGGTGTTTTATGAGGCGAACATCCGGGCAGGGGACTCTCACTTTGATTTCGGTATGGGGTTGAACGAGGAGTATGCCGAATTTCTCCGGGTCCGGGAGGGGCCCGGGGTGCAGTATTATCCGCCCTGCCTTTGTGTGCATACCTGCGTGCCTTCCCGGTCCGGGCAGTATTTGACCCTGGACAATCTGGAGGAAGGTCTGGCCTGGCTGCGGCGGAACGGGTTGGCCCTGGCGGGGGACGTGGTCACCCAGGTGGTCTGCATGACCAAGCCGGAGGATGAGTATTTCAACTGGCATATTGTTTGGTTCCCAGTGGCGCCGCCCTAATCTTATCGCGAAACGCGCCGGATTTCTTGTCACTTTTGACAGGAAATCCGGCGCGTTTTCTTGCAAAATGCCTGCTTGACATTCAAACGCCTTGAATCCCTATACTATTTGGCGGAAACAGATCGATCCTCCCACCGGATGGGCCCCCGGTATGAGGATCTCTCTTTTGGCTAAGATTGTTAAAATCAAAACGTTATAAAACGAACAAAGGAGCGAGGTTGCAATGAGTCAGGAAAAGAAGGTCGTGCTGATCACCGGCGCCGCTATGGGGCAGGGCCGTGCGCACGCGGTCAAGTATGCGCAGAACGGGTTTGACGTGGTGCTGGCGGATATGCTGGATGTGGAGGATCCCCGGTTCCAGGAGACCATCCGGGAGCTGAACGGCCTGGGCGCCGAAGTGCTGGCGGTCAAAGCCAACGTGTGCAGCACTCCGGATATGGAGAAGCTGTTCGCGGACGCCTGGGAAAAGTTCGGCCGGCTGGACGTGGTCATCGCCAATGCCGGCGTGATCAACTTCGGCAACACCTGGGAACTCACCGACGCGCAGGTGGAAAAGGTCATCAACATTGACCTGATCGGTACCTGGCGCACCGACAAATATGCCACCCAGTACATGCTCAAGCAGGGCTTCGGGCGGATCATCAACATCTCCTCCACCAGCGGCCTGTACGGCACCCCCAAGCTGGCCACCTATTGCATGGCGAAGTGGGGCGTGCTGGGCCTGACCAAGACCCTGGCCAAGGAAGTGGGCAGCAAGGGTATCATCGTGAACGCTTTGTGCCCCACCAAGGTCAAGACCCCCATGTGCGAGACCCAGGACTATGTGGAGTTCATCAATGAACTTACCGGCAAGCATTTTGCGGACTATAAAGAGATGTACGCCGGCGTGCCTTTCCTGGATGTGGAGGACATCTCCGATATGGTCTACTGGCTGGGCACCAGCCGCGCGGCCGGCAAGTTCAACGGCCGGGATGTGGCGCTGGATCTGGGCACGCTGCAGTGCTGAGGATAATTTGAGAGGAGAATCGGAATCATGACCGTTACCAAATCGACCCGTTGGCGTGTTTTTGCGGGCGTCTGGCTGCAGAGTCTGTTCACTTCGGCCACCGCCTATTTCAGCCTGTTCTGCATCCCGCTGACCACCCAGTTCGGCTGGAGCGACTCGGACTTCGCGCTGGCATATACCATCTATATGTTTGTCTACTGTGCGGTGGGCTTCATCGGCGGCTCGCTGGCCGAGAAACTCAGCCCCCGCATCACCATCTACATCGGCCTGTGCCTGTTTGCCGGCGGCTGGTTCCTGACCGGCTTTGCCACCACCATCCCGCAGCTGTATATCTTCTATGGCCTGCTGGCCGGCGCGGGCGGCGGCATGATCTATCCCGCCTGCCTGCCCACCGCCCTCAAGTGGTTCCCGGACCGCTCCGGCTCTATCTCCGGCCTGGTGCAGGCCGGCGCCTCCTGCGGCCCCTTCATCATGAGCCCCATCGCCCAGGCGATGATCGACTCACTGGGCGCGCAGATGACCTGCCGGATCCTGGGCATTGTGTTCCTGATCGGCGTGGGCGCTGTGGCCTGGATGATCGTTCCCTGCCCGGAAGGCTGGCTGCCGGAAGGCTGGAAGCCCTCCGAGAGCCAGGCAAAGGTTCTGAAGTCCCGGGATTATAACCTGGGTCAGATGGTCAAGACCCCGGTGTTCTGGGTGCTGCTGGTCATGTTTATCTTTGCCAACGCGGCCGGCACCATGATGGTCTCCTTCACCAGCCCTATTGCCCAGCGCCAGGTGGGCCAGGACGCCATGACCGCCGCCCTCTGCGTGTCCATCATGACCCTGTCCAACATGTGCGGACGGATCGGTTTCGGTTTCATCTATGATATTTTGAAAGGCTGGAAGAGCCTGATCCTGCTGATGCTCATCAACGGCGCCTCCATGCTGCTGCTGACCCAGGCCACCACCCTGCCGTTCTTCATCCTCTGCGTGGTGCTGGTGGGCTTCTCCTTCGGCGGCCTGCTGGTGGTCTTTGCCCCGATGGTCCGTCTGATCTTCGGCTCCAAGTACTACAACCGGAACTATGGCCTGATCTTCATCGGCTACGGCATCGGCGCCTTTGTAGGCCCCAAGATCAGCGCCTATTTCTACGATACCACCGGCCAGTATACCCTGGGCTTTGTGGGGTCCGCGATCCTGGCGGTCGCCGCCATCGTGCTGATCCTGATCGCGCAGAAGATGGCTGAAAAGATGACCCGCTCCTGACGGTCTGTACCAAATACCAAATTACGCCGCGGGGCGGTATGGCAAAAGGCCATGCCGCCCCGCGGTATTTATGTTCAGCCCCTTTCCGGGAACAGCCTCATTGTTTTTCCAGGTTTTCCCTTGCCTTGCCCCCAAAAGCGTGGTAAAATAAAAACAAATTCTTTGTATTGTATGTATAATGCCGGGGGAGGGAAGAAGCAATGCCCAGGGTGGCCTATTCGGAGGAGGAAAAGCGCCGTGTCCGGGAACAGCTGATCTCCACCGGGCTGGAGCTGATGGGCCGTCAGGGGATCCAGCACACCACGGTGGAGCAGATCTACACGGCGGTGGGCATCTCCCGCACCTTTTTCTACTCCTTCTTTCCCACCAAGGAGGATCTGGTAGTGGAGACCCTTTACCTGCAGCAGCCCCGGATCCTGGCCTTTGCCCGCCGCCTTGCCGGGGACCCGGCCCTCAGCTGGCGCCAGGCCTTTTATACCTTTCTGCGCGCCTGCTGCTATGGCGAACAGAACGGCATCGCGGTACTCACGGTGGAGGAACAGCAGAAGATCTTCCGCCGTCTGTCGCCGGAGAGTTATGCCGCCTTCCGGGACAAGCAGGCGCTTTTGTTCGGCCGCATCCTGGAATGTTTCGGCATCCGGGCCGACCGGGAGCGGATTGCCCTGTTCACCAATCTGAGCCTGACCGCCATGATCGTGCGCCGGGCCATTCCCGAGACCCTGCCGCTGTTCGTGCCCGAAGCGGCCGACGCCACGGTGGAATTTCAGATCAACGCCATTGTGGACGCAATGGAAAAACTGCGCGGCTGACCACTTTTTCCGTCCGGAGCCCGTCTTTGGACGGAGTTTTTTATCGGCTATATAAAAATAAAAAATATAAAATATCTTTATTTATTCGCAGGCCATTGGCTGCCGTACCCGCCGTACTGCGGTGAAATCTTCGCCGCATAGAGAAACATCCAAGCGATCAGGAGGTAACAAGACATGGGATTTTTCCGCAATCTGTTCCAGGGTCCGCAGGTGGACCAGTCCAAAAGCGACGCCAACGCCCGCCGGATGCGCCAGTTGTTTGACGGTGTGGTGGAAAACGGCGGCCGCTACCGGCTGATCTTCGGCTATACCGAGGACGTGAGCCGCTTCAACTACGGCTTTGTACATGGCAGCAAGACCAAGATCGGCAACCTGATCGTGGGCTGGAACGAGGCCGACGAGACCATCGTGGTGGTGCCCACCGTGCCGGATCTTTCCAGCTGCGGGGAACCGGTCACATATCGCCGGTCCGACATCCGCAAGGCCGTCCGCGCCAAGTATCCCACCGACGCCTTCACCATCTACCCGGAGGGGAAGGGCTATCTCGCCATCAACGCCTATGACTGGCTGGAGGATGAGAGCCTGTATGTCTATGTGTCCCAGGAAGAGGAACTGGCTGCTTTTACCGACTTTTTTGTCAACCGCTATACCAAAAAATAATGGAGGAAACCCGTCATGATCGATTTCGACGAGATCAACCGCCGTGCCCGGGCGGCGAAGGAAAATGCCTCCGCCAGCCTGAAAGAGATGGAAAAGCGTCTGGAGGAACCCGCGCCAAAGCCGGAACAGCCGGCCGAGGAATCCGCAGCCCGCGAGCCGGAGCCGCCGCCCCGGGTGGAGATGTTCGGTCAGAGCTTTTCCCCGGAGGACCTGGCCGGTCTTGTGGCCAATCAGGCACAGCTGCAGCAGATGGTGGACCAGAAGGTGGCCGAGGCGGCTGCCGGGAATCTGAATTTTATGATGGAACAGCTGCTGGGAGAGGACATGGGGGTGCTGATGGCCGCCATGGAGACCCTGTCCGCCGGGGAGGAGGAGGACTGGGAAGAAGAACCCTTTGACGAAGCCCGGGAACAGGAACTGTATACCCTGCTGGAGGACACCATGGCCCGCCTGGACGCGCTGCCGGAACCGGAGCCGGTCGCGTATGGCAAGGACGAAGTCCGCTGGGAGCGGTTCGGGGTCCTGCTGTCCGGCCTGATCTCCCGGCTGAACGATCACGCGCTGGACGAACTGGATGTGGAAGAACATCTGCCGGTCATGGAGCAGAAGATCGCCTCGCTGGTGCGGGGCTCCTGGGGCATCAGCGGCCGCAGCGAACTGCTGGAGATGCTGCGCTACCTGAGCCGGGAAGGCTATACCCTGCGCTATCAGCTGTACGCGGAGGCGGATTCGCCAAACGAACTGCTGGAAGGGGAGGAGGACGAGGAGGAACAGGCCAACATTGCCCGGGCCTGGCGGTTTGCCCGGCGCTACCGGGACCGGTATTCCCCGGCCTTTATGACCGGATGGGATGTGGGCCGGGCGGCCATGCTCACCCGATGGGGGGCCTATCTGGGCTGGCTCACCGAAAACGAGGCGGTGGGCATTTTGTGGGAGCTGTCCCAGAAGGCCGCCGAAGAATTGACCGGCTGGCGGGAGTTCGCCTGCTCCTACCTGTTCGGCGGCTTGATGTGGAAGATGCTCTGTGGGGACAGTGCTGCCGCCAGTTACCTGGGCAGTCTGGCGGATGCGGCCACCGATCTGCTGGCCGGCGGCGGAGATCGTCCCGGCGGCCAGTGGCGGGCCTGTCCCTGGCCGGCCCGCCGTCCCATCGGCTTTTCGCAGCATTAAACCTGTGCGCCCCGCTCTGTGCCTGTCGCAGCGCGGGGCGCTTTTTGTCCGGTGCGCGCTGCGACAAAAGGTGGTATAATAGGGGACGTTCGAATTGCATTGACAGGTCGAGGTGCGCCATGGAGTTTTCCCAATTCAAATCCCACTATGCCCTGCAACTGGACCCTCAGCAGGAGGCGGCGGTACAGGCGGTGGAGGGCCCGGTGCTGCTGCTGGCGGTGCCCGGCAGCGGCAAGACCACCGTCTTGGTGGCCCGGCTGGGCTATCTCGTGCACGGGCGTGGCGTGCCCGCCGGGGAAATCCTGACCATGACCTACACGGTGGCGGCCGCGGCGGATATGCGGCGGCGGTACGCGGCCCTCTTCGGGGAAGAGGAGGCCGCCCGGCTGGCCTTCCGCACCATCAACGGGGTGTGCAACCGGATCATCCGCCTGTATGAGCAGGAGTATGACCGCACGGCCTTCTCCCTGCTGGAGGAGGGCCGCAAAAACGCTCTGCTGGCCGAGCTGCTCCGGGCCCAAAAGGGCGAGTTTGCCGGTGAGAGCACCGTCAAGGGGCTGGCCACCGCCATTACCTACGCCAAAAATCAGATGCTCACCGACGAAGAATTGGGTGAGATAGAGGTGGAGGGCTGCGACTTTGCGCCGCTCTACCGGGTCTACTGCCGCGCCATGCGGGAGCGGCGGCTCATGGACTACGATGATCAAATGGTCTATGCGCTGCAGATTCTGCGCCGCTGCCCCGACCTGCTGGCCCGGCTGCGGAGCCGCTGGCGCTGGTTCTGTGTGGACGAGGCCCAGGATACATCCAAGATCCAGCACGCGATCCTGCGGATGCTGGCCGGGGAAAACGGCAACCTGTTCCTGGTGGGGGACGAGGACCAGAGCATCTACGGATTCCGGGCCGCCTGCCCGGGGGCGCTCACCCATTTTGAGGAACACTATCCCGCCGCCCGCG
>CALXIA010000024.1 GCA_944388245.1 uncultured Gemmiger sp.
GTTGACGAGGCTGCCCGCGTAGATGACCACGTCGGTTTTGCGCAGCAGCTCCTCCCCCGGCGGGTGATCAGGTCCGGCGCACCGGGGCCGGCCCCCACAAAGTGTACCACGGCTCACTCCTCCTCTTTCACAATGATGGTGGCAAAGTAGCCCGCATCCACCGGCGCGGTGTCCTGAGACAGATCGGGCCGGACCATCTCGTCCGGCAGCCCGCAGTTGCAGACCAAAGCGCTGTGCTCCAAAAGGCCGTGGGCGGCCAGCCGCTCCAGCACGGCGGGCATCTGGCGGCCGCTCTTCATGAGCACCTTAGTGCCGGGCAGCGCCAGCGCCCCGTCCAGCGCGGCCAGATCGCCGCCGGGCAGGATATGCAGCGGGGTGCGGATGCCGGTGAGGCTGGTGTTCAGCCGGGCCGCCACCGCGCAGAAGCTGGTGACCCCGGGCACCATCCGGGTCTCGTACCCCTGGTCCCGCAGGATCTGGGCCAGATACTGGGCGGTGGCGTAGACCGACACATCCCCCAGATTCAGCATGGCCACGTCCTGCCCGGCGTCCAGGTACTGCCGCACCTGGGCCGCGGCCGCCTCGTGGGCGGCGTGCTGGGTGGCCTTGTCCCGGGCCATGGTGAAGTGCAACGGCAGGATGGTCTTGCCGGTCAGGTCCGCCGCCTGGCGGGCGATGGAGAGGGCCAGCATCTCCCCGCTGGAGGTCTGGGGCGCGGCCACCACCGGGCAGCGCTCCAGGGTGCGGATGGCCTTCAGGGTGATGAGTTCCGGGTCGCCGGGGCCCACCCCCACACTGTAGAATACGCCCTTGGCCGGGCTCATTGCAGTTTCATGTTCCATGCCTGTACGATCTCCTTTGCGCCCGCGGTCAAGCCCAGCAGGCCGTATTGATTGGTAAAGAGGGCCGCGCCCACCCGGTAGGCGCCGCCGGCCCGGCGGGCAAGCCGCTCATCGATGGCCGCCAGCAGGCTGGCCAGCACCGGCGCGTGCAGCCCGGCCGCATCCAGCACCGCCAGGGCCGCGTCCACCGTGGGGGTGGCCATCAGGGCCCGGCAGGTGTCGGTGTCCGCGCCGCAAACGGCGGCGTGGGCGCAGAGCAGTTCGGCCCGGCAGTCGGCGGTGCGGCTGTGGGTGTTCATCACGCTGCCCGCCAGCTTGACCAGCTTGCCCGCGTGGCCCACCAGCAAAATCTCCGCAAAGCCCTGCACCGCTGCCTCGTCCAGCGAATCCCCGATAAAATTGGAGCAGCAGACCACCGGCACCGGGGCCGGGCCCAGGGCTTGCAGAAACGCCTCCCCGTAATGGCCGGGGGTCAGGATGACCCGGTGTTCCCCCCGGACGGCGGCCTGCCGCAGGTCCAGGGCGATGGTGTCCAGCAGGGCCTGTTCGCTCATGGGCTCCACGATGCCGGTGGTGCCCAGGATCGAGATGCCCCCCACGATGCCCATGTGGGGATTGAAGGTCTTTTGGGCCAGCTTTTCCCCGCCGGGCACGCAGATGGTCACCGCCAGGCCCCCGGTCTCGCCGCAGGCGGCGCGCACCGCCTCCACCTCCCGGGCGATCATCGCCCGGGGCACCCGGTTGATGGCCGCCGCGCCGGGGGGCTGGTCCAGCCCGGGCAGGGTCACCCGGCCCACGCCGGGGCCTCCGTCGATGGAGATACTATCGCCTTCAACACGGCGCACCCGGGCCTCGATCACCGCGCCGTGGGTGGCGTCCGGGTCGTCCCCGCCGTCCTTGATGACGGCGCAGACCGCCTCTTCTCCCTCCTGTTCGCAGCGGACCGGGCTCACGGTGACCGGCAGGCCCGCCGGGGTGGTGAGGGTCAGGCTGACCGGCGCGGCGCCGGTGAGCAGCAGCCGGGCCGCGCCCGCTGCCGCCAGCGCCGCACAGCTGCCGGTGGTGTAACCGCAGCGGAGCAGCTTGTCCCCGCTGCGCACGTAGTGTTCAAAGGCCATCGGGCATCAGCTCCTTCAGCCGGGCGGCGTAGAGGGCCCGCACCGGGGCCAGCCGGGCCAAGCCCTGCATCCGGCAGTCCGCCGCGATGCCCGCCGCCGCCAGGCGGCTTTTCCAGCTGTCCGGTTCCGCCCCGGCCATGTCGTTGAGGGCGTGGTCCCCGGCCACCAGCATGAAGGGGGCCAGCTGCACCCGGATGACCCCGTCGGCCTGCAGCTGGGCCAGCACCTCGGCAAAGCCGGGCCAGCCCTCCACTGTGCCCACATACACCTGGTCGGCCCCCTGCAGCCGGAAAGCCGTCTGCAGCGCCGGGTAGACCATGTTGGCGAAATGGGCGGTGCCATGGCCCATGAGCACCAGCCCCTGCCCCGGCTGCACCGGATAACTCTCCGCCACGCAGGCGGCCAGCGCCCGCAGCGCCGTGTCGTCCGCCATCAGGGGGCGGCCCAGTTTCAGGGTATGGAACCGGCCGGCCGCCGCCCGGACCTGCCGCTCAATGGCCTCGTACTCAAAGCCATACAGCAGATGGGTGGGCTGCACCAGCACCCGGTCAAAGCCCTCGGCGGCCAGCCGGTCCAGTGTCTCGGGCAGGCTGTCCACCACTTCGCCCCGGCCGGCCAGGATGCGCCGGATGGTGGGGCTGGTATAGGCCCGGCGGAAGGCATAGTCCGGCGCGGCGGCGGCCAGCGCCGCTTCCACCGCCCCGATCTCCTCCCGGGCCCGGGCCACGCTGCTGCCGAAACTCACGGCGATCAGCGCCTGTTTCATGGGGTATTTCTCTCCTTTCCCACAGCCTGTTCCAGCTGTTCCACCGTGCGGGGCAAAGGGTCCAGCCCCAGCGCCCGCCCCGCCCGGAACAGCACCGGCTGTTCCAGGCCGCAGCCGGCCAGCAGGGCCCGGTCGGCAAAAATCGTCTCCGGCGCGCCGTCGGCGGCCAGCCGCCCGCCCTGGAACAGCAGCACCCGCCCGGCCCAGCGCCAGGCAAAATCCACGTCGTGGGTGGCCACCACCAGCGCCAGGCCCTGCCTGTGCAGCCGGGCCAGGTGGCCCTCCAGCTGGCGGGCATGGGCCGGGTCCAGGCTGGCGGCCGGTTCGTCCAGCAGCAGCAGCCGGGGCTGCATGGCCAGCACATCGGCCAGGGTCACCCGTTTTTTCTCCCCGCCGGACAGATACTGGGGCGCCCGCCGGCGGTATTCGGTCAGTTCAAAGGCGGTCAGGGCGTCCGCCACCCGGCGGGCCACCTCGCTTTCCGGCAGCCGCAGGTTCATGGGGCCGAAGCTGACCTCCTCCTCCACGGTGCCCGCCAGCAGCTGCACGTCCGGGTCCTGAAACACCAGCCCCACCCCCCGGCGCAGGCGGGACAAATCGGTGGGGCGGCGCACCGGCTCGCCCTCAAATACGATCTGCCCGGCCGCGGGGGTCAGCACCCCGCCCGCCAGCAGAAAAAAGGTGGATTTGCCCGCGCCGTTGGATCCCAGCACGGCCACCCGCTCCCCGGCGGCCACCGAAAGGGTCAGCCCCCGCAGCGCGTCCCGGCCGGGTTCGTAGGCGTAGGACACATCCTCAAATCGCAACAACTCCTGCAACGATGGTTCTCCTCTCTCAGCCGCCCAGCGCCAGCGCCGCCAGCAGCGCTGCCGCCGGGGCGGCGAACAGGGCGATGTGCCCCGCCCGCACCGGGTGGCGGCGGGTCAGAAAGCGGATCTGCCCTTCCCAGCCCCGGCTCTCCATGGCCTGCTGGCAGGCCCGGGCCCGGGCGAAGCTGCGGCCCAGCAGATTGGCGTACACAAGGCCGGTGGTGCGCAGGCTGCGGCCCGCCCCCTCATAGCCCAGCCGGCTGGCGGCCGCGACCCGCATCCGGGCGGCGGTGTCCAGCATCAGGAAGATATACCGGTAGATCAGCACCGCCAGATCCAGCAGCAGGGCGGGCGCATGCGCTTGCCGCAGCACCGCCAGCAGTTCGGGCAGCGGGGTGGACAAACTCAACAGATACAAACAGCCCAGCGCGCCCAGCGCCCGGGCCAGCACCAGCCGGGCCAGGGCCTGGGAGGCCGCGTCCAGCACCAGCCAGCCGCCGGCCAGCGGCAGATCGGCCAGCCCGCCGGGGGCCGGGGCCCAGCGCCAGAGCAGTGCCGCGGCGCTGAGCAGCACAAAGGCCGCCGGCAGCGCCATCAGCCCCAGATACCGGCGCACCCCCGCGCCCCCCGCCATGCAGAGGGCGGCGGTGTAGACAAAAACGCCCAGCGGGGGCCAGGGGGTGCGGCAGCAGAGGGTCAGCACCAGCAGCCCGCAGCAGCCGAGGGTCTTGAGGGCCGCGTTCATATCCGCCCAGCGGGAGGCATGGGCCAGCCGGTCGATCTGCACGGCACTGCCATGGCTGTGGCCGCCCAGCGCCAGGGCCAGCCCCAGCGCCAACGCCAGCGCCGCCGGCCAGGGCCGGGGCAGGCTGCCCGCCAGCAGGCTCCAGCCCACCAGCGCCGCCAGCGCCCCGGTCAGCAGGCTCAGCGGCTCAATGTTCAGGATTTTTCCGCGCATACTTTTTGCGGGCGGTGTAGTAGCCAAACCCGAAGGCCAGCACCCCTACACCGATACCGGTCTGCAAACAGAACAAAAGGCTCTCGATCTCGCCGGGCAATTCGCCCCCGAACAGGGTCTCCAGCGGCGGGGTGAACCAGGGCTGGTACTCCTCGCCCCGGATCTGGTTGACCATCTGGCTGCCCGCGTCGTCGGTGCCGCCGAACTCGGCGCCCCGGGCCACGGCGAAGGGCAGCAGGGTCATAGCCACCACGATCAAAAGTAAAATCAGGGCGGTCTTGAGATTCTTAGTCATGGTGCGCCTCCTTCAAAAAGCCGATCTGCCGCAGTTCCGGGGCGGCACAACTCTCCAGCCCCAGAATGACCAGCACGGTCAAAATGCCCTCGATGATGGCCAGGGGCAGCTGGGTGGGGGCAAACACCCCCAGAAACTGCACCGCGCTGCCCAGCACGCCGCCCTCGGCGGACGGGTAGGCCAGCGCCAGCTGCAGGCTGGTGACGCAGTAGGTGAGCAGATCGCCCAGAGCGGCCGCCAGGAACAGGGACACCTTGCGCCCGGCGCGCAGCCGGCGGCAGAGCTTGTAGACGCCCCAGGCCACCAGCGGCCCGGCCACTCCCATGCTGAAGGTGTTGGCGCCCAGGGTGGTGAGCCCGCCGTGGGCCAGCAGCAGCGCCTGGAATACCAGCACCACCAGACCCAGCACCGCGGCGCTGGCCGGGCCAAACAGAATGGCCGCCAGGCTGGTGCCGGTCATGTGGCTGCAGCTGCCGAACACCGACGGGATCTTCAGCGAAGATACAACAAAGATAAAAGCGCCGGCCATGGCCAACAGCAGCATCTGCTGCCGGGCCGCCTTTTTCAGCCGGATCAGGCCCGCCGCGAGGAACGGCAGGCAGACCGCCCCCCAGGCGATGCAGTAGGCCGGGGGCAGATAGCCTTCCATAATGTGCATGGCGTGGGCCTGCTGCGGTACAATCAGCACGCCCGCCACCGCCAGGGAAAGGGCCATGAATCGTTTTTCCTGTTTGGTCATAGGTTCCCTCCTGTGGGTTCTGTGTGGTTTCGCGCCAAAAAAGGAAAGGCCCTTTCCATAAACCAATATGGAAAAGGCCCGGCAAACAAAGTGTCCTTAAAAAAACGGCGCACCCTGGTTTTTGCGCGGCATCCGTTTTGTCCGTCCGTCCCGCGCCCCCTGCCCTTCCGGCAGTATGCGTTGCAGGGCAGGTCTTCCGGCTGCGGCCTCCCGGACCCGGCTTCGTCTTCCCGTGTGTACCCACAGTGACGGCTGCTTTTCTTCCAAGCAGCGTAAGCCGGGCCCCGGCCGTTACGGCGGCGGTCCCGCACAGGTCTTGCACCTGTTTCCCTATTCTCCCGGTCTTGCGGCCGGGCACCCTGCAATCTTTGTTTCCTACACAGTAGCACGCGGGGGCTGTTTCCGTCAAGAGGAGGCGGCCGCGCCGACAAAAAACCGCCAAATTTATCCTCTTTTTCGCAAAATCCTCTCACCTTTCTCGCCGCTCTTCGGCGCAATCGCCCGCAAAGAGGGCTTGACAACCGCCGCTTTATCCGGTAAAATCAATGTATCGAAAGTTCATCTTTCCAAATGCGTGGACGGAGATAAAGCGGTTGGGCGCGGCCTACAGAGAGTTGCCGGCAGGTGCAAGGCAGCGGCGGGCCTTCCGTGTACTGGCTCCCGAGCAGCGCGGCTGAACCCCTTGCGCGGGCAGTAGGTCGTGACGGAACCCCACCGTTACAGGGGGAGTGGTTCGCCGTGTATTGGCCGACCATGCCGAGCGGCCCCGTTGCGGGGCAATGAGAGTGGTACCGCGGGCGCCTTGTTGAATTGACAGGCTCTCGTCTCTCGAAGGACCGGGCGTTCTTCGAGGGGCGGGGGTCTTTTTTCATACCCCCGGCTTTCGGCACGCCGCACACCCACAGCACAAAAAAGGAGAGAGCGCACCATGATGGACGTAACCAAGTATCACATCGGCTATTACAACCCGCCCAAGAACGAGTATCGCTGGGTCCACAAGGACCACATCGAACAGGCCCCGGCCTGGTGCAGCGTGGATCTGCGGGACGGCAACCAGAGCCTGATCGTGCCCATGAGCCTGGAGGAAAAGCTGGAGTTCTTCAACCTGCTGGTGAAGATCGGCTTCAAAGAGATCGAGGTGGGTTTCCCCGCCGCCAGCGAGACCGAGTTTGAGTTCCTGCGCACCCTGATCGAGCGGGACATGATCCCCCTGGATGTGACGGTGCAGGTGCTGACCCAGTGCCGGGACCACATCATCCGCAAGACCTTTGAGGCGGTGAAGGGCGCGCCCAGCGCGGTGATCCACTTCTACAACTCCACCAGTGTGGCCCAGCGGGAGCAGGTGTTCAAGAAAAGCAAAGAGGAGATCAAGAAGATCGCCACCGACGGTGCGAAGCTGGTCAAGGAACTGGCCGAGGAATACGAGGGCAACTTCCGGTTTGAGTACAGCCCGGAGAGTTTCACCGGCACCGAGCCGGAGTACGCGCTGGAGGTCTGCAACGCGGTGCTGGACATCATGCAGCCCACCCCCGACAAGCCCATGATCATCAACCTGCCGGTGACCGTGGCCATGAGCATGAGCCACATCTACGCCAACCAGATCGAGTACATGAGCGACAATCTGAAATACCGGGACAGCGTGGTGCTGAGCCTGCATCCCCACAACGACCGGGGCTGCGCGGTAGCCGACACCGAACTGGCCCTGCTGGCCGGAGCCGACCGGGTGGAGGGTACCCTGTTCGGCAACGGTGAGCGCACCGGTAACGTGGACCTGATCACCCTGGCCATGAACCTGTACACCCATGGCGTGGACCCGAAGCTGGACTTCTCCAACATGCCCGCCATCGTGGAGTTGTATGAGCGGGTGACCCGGATGCACGTCTACGAGCGCACCCCCTATGCCGGCGCGCTGGTCTTCGCGGCCTTCTCCGGCAGCCATCAGGACGCCATCGCCAAGGGGATGAACTGGCGGGCCGAACACCATCTGCACGAGTGGACGGTGCCCTACATCCCGGTGGACCCCACCGACATTGGCCGCACCTACGACGGGGATGTGATCCGGATCAACAGCCAGAGCGGCAAGGGCGGCATTGGCTATCTGCTGGAGCACCGCTACGGCTACAACCTGCCCCCCAAGATGCGGGAGCATTTCGGCTACACCGTCAAGGGCATCTCGGACCACGCCCACAAGGAGCTCACCGCCCCGGAGGTGTTCCAGGTGTTCCAGAACAGCTACCTGAACAAGACCAGCCCGCTGAACGTATTGGAGGCCCATTACATCCAGAAAAACGGCATCTTCGCGGTGGTCACCCTGGAGCGGGACGGCCAGCACCAGGAATTCAGCGCCAGCGGCAACGGCCGTCTGGACGCGGTGAGCAACGCCATCAAGGCGGGCACCGGCATGGAGTTCTCCATTGAAGCCTACACCGAGCACAGCCTGACCACCGGTTCCACCAGCCAGGCCGCCACCTATGTGGGGCTGAAGTGGGCGGACGGTGCCGTGACCTGGGGCGCGGGCACCGACAACGACATCATCGTGGCCAGCGTGAAGGCCCTGGTGAGCGCCATCAACAACAAGTAAACGCGGCGCGGCCGCACCGGCCGCCTTGCGGAGAGGAGAGTATACAAATGGGCATGACCATGACACAAAAGATCCTTGCCGCCCACGCAGGGCTGGACGAGGTCAAACCCGGCCAGCTGATCAACGCCCGGCTGGATCAGGTGCTGGGCAACGACATCACCACCCCGGTGGCGATCAACGAGTTTGAAAAGGCCGGATTCAACAGCGTGTTTGACAACGGCCGCATCAACATCGTGCTGGACCACTTTGTTCCCAACAAGGACATCAAGAGCGCCCAGCAGTCCAAGCAATGCCGGGAATTCGCCAATAAGTACGACATCATCAACTTCTTTGATGTGGGCAAGATGGGCATTGAACACGCGCTGCTGCCGGAGCAGGGCATCGTGACCGCCGGCGACTGCATCATCGGCGCGGACAGCCACACCTGCACCTATGGGGCGGTGGGGGCTTTCTCCACCGGCGTGGGCAGCACCGACATGGCCGCCGGCATGGCCACCGGCATGGCCTGGTTCAAGGTGCCCGCCGCCATCCGGTTCAACCTGACCGGCAAGCTGGGGCCCCGGGTCAGCGGCAAGGACGTGATCCTGCACATCATCGGGATGATCGGGGTGGATGGCGCGCTGTACAAGAGCATGGAGTTCACCGGCCCCGGCGTGGCCAGCCTGTCGATGGATGACCGGCTGTGCATCTGCAACATGGCCATCGAAGCGGGCGCCAAGAACGGCATCTTCCCGGTGGACCAGGTGACGGTGGATTACCTGACCGGCCGCAGCCGCCGGGAGTGGAAGGTCTACGAGGCCGATCCGGACGCCGAGTACGAAAAGACCATCGAGATCGATCTGGCGGCCATCGAGCCCACTGTTTCCTGGCCGCATCTGCCGGAGAACACCCACACCGCCAAGGAGAGCGAGAGCATCGCCATCGACCAGGTGGTGATCGGCAGCTGCACCAACGGCCGGCTGGAGGACATGCAGGCCGCCTATGAGATCCTGAAGGGCAAGACCATTGCCCCGGGGGTGCGGGGCATCATCATCCCGGGCACCATGCAGGTGTACAAGACCTGTTTGCAGAACGGCTGGCTGGAGGCCTTCATCGACGCAGGCTGCATCGTGTCCACCCCCACCTGCGGGCCCTGCCTGGGCGGATACATGGGCATTCTGGCGGAGGGCGAGCGGTGCATCTCCACCACCAACCGGAACTTTGTGGGCCGCATGGGCCATGTAAAAAGCGAGGTCTATCTGGCCAGCCCCGCCACCGCCGCCGCCAGCGCGCTGACCGGCCACATCACCGATCCCAGGGAGGTAGAATAAATGAACGCACAAGGCAGTGTTTTCAAGTATCCCGATAATGTGGATACCGACGTGATCATTCCCGCCCGGTATCTGAACAGCCAGGACGCGGCCGAACTGGCCCGCCACTGCATGGAGGACATCGACCCGGATTTCGTGAACAAGGTCAAGCCCGGCGACATCATGGTGGGCGGCTGGAACTTCGGCTGTGGCTCCAGCCGGGAGCACGCGCCCCTGGTCATCAAGACCAGCGGCGTCGCCTGCGTCATCGCCAAGAGTTTCGCCCGCATCTTCTACCGCAACGCCATCAACATCGGTCTGCCCATTCTGGAGTGTGAGGCCGCGGTGGACGGCATCCAGGCGGGCGACGAGGTGGCGGTGGATTTTGACACCGGCGTGATCACCAACCTGACCCGGGGTGAAAACTACCGGGCACAGCCCTTCCCGCCCTTTATCCAGGACATTATCCGGGCAGGCGGGCTTATGAACAGCATCCGGGAGAAAGGCGGGAACAAGGCATGAACAAGACGATCGCTGTGATCCGGGGGGATGGCATCGGCCCCGAGATCGTAAAGGAAGCTGTCAAGGTGCTGGACGCGGTGGCCGCCCGGCACGGCCATACCTTCACCTACGACGAGGTGGACATGGGCGGCGTGGCCATCGACAAATGGGGCGATCCCCTGCCCCAGGCCATGCTGGACAAGTGCCTGGCCTCCGACAGCGTGCTGCTGGGCGCGGTGGGCGGCCCCAAGTGGGAAGGTCTGCCCGGGCCTCAGCGGCCGGAAAAGGGCCTGTTGCGCCTGCGGGCGGGGATGGGGCTGTACTCCAACCTGCGCCCGGCCAAGCTGTGGCCCCAGCTGGCCGACGCCAGCCCGCTGAAACCCTCCATCGTGGAGAAGGGCATCGACTTCATGGTGGTGCGGGAGCTGATCAGCGGCATCTATTTTGGCGAGCACAAGACGGTGGAACAGGACGGCGAGAAGGTGGCCACCGACGTGATGTTCTACGCGGAGCATGAGATCGAGCGGATCGGCCGTATCGCCTTTGAGACCGCCCGCAAGCGCCGCCGCAAGGTGACCTGCATCGACAAGGCCAACGTGCTGGATACCAGCCGGCTGTGGCGGGCGGTGATGCACCGGCTGCAGCCCGAATATCCGGATGTGGCCTATTCCGAGATGTTCGTGGACAACGCCGCCATGCAGATCGTCAAGGATCCCAGCCAGTTTGACGTGATCGTGACCGGCAACATGTTCGGGGACATTCTGTCCGACGAGGCCAGCATGATCACCGGCAGCATCGGCATGATCCCCTCCTCCAGCCTGGGGGACGGCACCCGGGGCATGTACGAGCCGATCCACGGATCCGCCCCCGATATCGCCGGGCAGGACAAGGCCAACCCCATCGGCACCATCCTGTCCGCCGCCATGATGCTGCGGTACAGCTTTGACATGGCCGCCGAGACGGACGAGATCGAGGCCGCGGTGAACAAGGCCCTGAACGACGGGCTGCGCACCGCCGACATGATGGCGGAGGGCTGCACCCTGGTGGGCTGCGCCGCCATGGGCGACGCCATCGTGGCCCGCCTGTAAAAATCCCTATAGAAATCCGCAATCGGGAAGCGCGCGGCGCTTCCCGATTTTGTTTTACGCATCCGGGGCGGGTGTGGTATAATAAAGAAACCACACCGGCCGGTTTTGCCCCGGTGTGTTGCCAATCACATGCCAGGAGGGCGCCTATGGAAATGCTGATCTCCCCCGCGAAGAAGATGCGGGTGGACGCCGACAGCCTGCCGCCGCTGGGGCAGCCGGCGTTCCTTGCCGACGCGAAGCGGCTGTTGGCGGAACTGCGGGCATTGCCCGAGGACCGGCTGCGGAGCCTGTGGGGCTGCAGCGAAACGCTGGCAGCGCTGAACCGGGACCGGCTGCGCACCGCCGATCTGGACCGGGCGCAGACCCCGGCCATTCTGGCCTACGAAGGGATCCAGTACCAGTATATGGCCCCGCAGGTGATGGAGACCGGGCAGCTGGATTACATCCAGGCTCATCTGCGCATCCTGTCCGGTCTGTACGGGGTGCTGCGGCCCTTTGACGGGGTGATCCCCTACCGGCTGGAGATGCAGGCCCGGCTGGCGGTGGACGGGCAGCGCGACCTGTACGGATTCTGGGGCGGCCGGCTGGCGGATCATCTGGCCGGCGAGACCGACTGTCTGCTGGATCTGGCGTCCAGGGAGTACAGCCGGGCGGTGCGCCCCCATCTGCCGGCGGGCATGCGCTGGGTGGAGTGCCGTTTTGTCACCCGCAAGGGGGACAAGCTGGTGGAAAAGGCCACCCTGTGCAAGATGGCGCGGGGGCGGATGGTGCGTTTTCTGGTCGAGACCGGCGCCCAAACGCCGGAGGATGCCCGGGGATTCTGCGACCTGGGTTTTCAATACAGCGCCGCGGATTCGCGGCCGGATCAACTGACCTTTATCAAGGAGGACTGAACTATGCTGGAAGTGGGAACCAAAGCGCCGGACTTCACCCTGCCGGACAAAAACGGCAACCCGGTATCCCTATCGGATTTTTCGGGCAAGCGGGTAGTGTTGTATTTCTATCCCAAGGACAACACCCCCGGCTGCACCCGTCAGGCCTGCGCCTTTGCCCAGAACTACCAGGCGTTCCGGGATCTGGGGGTGGAGGTGATCGGGGTGAGCAAGGATTCCGTGGCCTCGCACGAGAAGTTCGCCGCCAAATACGAACTGCCCTTTATCCTGCTGGCCGACCCGGATTTGACGGTGTTGCAGGCCTACGATGTATGGAAAGAGAAAAAGCTGTACGGCAAGGTGAGCATGGGGGTCGTGCGCAGCACCTATGTGATCGGGCCGGACGGGGTGATTGAAAAGGTCATGCCCAAGGTGAAGCCGGACACCAACGCCGCCGAGATCCTGGCCTGGCTGCAAAAATGACGCCGGACGATATCCCGGCTCGGCTGCAGGCGCTGGCCGACCCGGAGTACAAAACCTTTCAATCGGCGCTGATGCCCACCATCGACCCGGACCGGGTGCTGGGGGTGCGGATGCCCGCGCTGCGCCAGCTGGCCCGCCAGCTGCGGGGCAGCGACGCGGCCCGGGCCTTTATGGCCCGGCTGCCTCACGCCCTGTATGAGGAAAACAATCTGCACGGGTTGCTGCTCTGCGCCGAGCCGGACTATGACAAAACGGTGGCGGAACTGGACCGGTTTCTGCCCTGCGTGGACAACTGGGCCACCTGCGATCTCATGAGCCCGCGGGCCTTTCGCGCCCGGCCCGGGGCGCTGCCCGGCCAGACCCGGCGCTGGATGGCCGATCCCCACCCTTACACCGTCCGGTTCGGGGTGGGAGTGCTGCTGCGCTGGTATCTGGACGATCCCTGGTTCGCGCCCGCCCAGCTGGAATGGGCGGCGGCGGTCTGCTGTGAGGAATACTATGTGAACATGATGGTCGCCTGGTATTTCGCCACCGCGCTGGCCAAACAGTATCCGGCCGCCCTGCCCTGGCTGGAACAGCGCCGGCTGCCCCGCTGGGTGCACAACAAGACCATCCAAAAGGCGGTGGAGAGTTACCGGGTCAGCCCGGAACACAAGCAGACGCTGCGGGCGCTGCGCTGGAAATGACCGAGCAACAACGGCCGCGGGGGCTTTGCGCAAAGCCCCCGCGGCCGTTTCGTCGTTTTATCCGTCCAGCACGATCTCCACCCGGCTGCCGCCGGTGCGCTCCTTGGTGACCCGGATCTGCCGGTCGATGCGGTCCTTCAGTTCGGCCACATGGGAGATGATCCCCACCAGCCGGTCCCCCTCGGTCAGATCCTCCAGCGCCCGGATGGCCTGCCGCAGCGCCTCCTCGTCCAGGGAGCCGAATCCCTCGTCCACAAACATGCTCTCCAGCCGGATCCCGCCGGCGGCGCTCTGGATCTCGTCCGCCAGCCCCAGCGCCAGGCAGAGGGACGCCTGGAAAGACTCCCCGCCGGACAGGCTGCGCACGCTGCGCCGGCTGCCGTTGTAGTGGTCGATCACGTCCAGTTCCAGGCCGGTCTGGCTGCGGTTGTTGCCCGCCTGCGCCTGGCGGGCCAGTTCGTACTGGCCGCCGCTCATCACCATGAAACGGGTGTTGGCCCGGGCCACGATCCGGTCAAAGCAGGCGGTCTGCACCCAGGTCTCCAGCATGATCTTCTCCCGGCCGGGCAGGTTGCCGTTGGCGGTGTTGGCCAGCGTTCGCACCCAGCCCCAGCGCGCTTCGGTCTCCGCCAGCCCCTCGCCCTGCCGGCGGATGCCCGCCTCCTGCTGGCGGTTGTTGTGCAGCCGGGCGGCCAGCGCCGCGGCCGCCGTGTCCTGCTCCGCCTGTTCGGCGCTCAGGCGGCGGCAGCTCTCCTCCTCGGCCTTCAGTTCCAGGGCGGGCGCCTGTGCCAGCTGGGTTTCGGCCTGCTGCAGCTGCCCGGCCAGGGTGTCGCAGGCCGTCTGCGCGGCCTGGCAGGCCCGGGTCGCCTGCTCCTGCCGGCGCTGCAACTCCTCCTTTTCGGTCAGCGCCCCGGCCAGGGCCTGTTCGGCGGCCTGCCGCCCCGGATACGGCAGCGCCTGCTCCAGCCGGGTCACCGCTTCTGTGGCGGCGGCCTGGCGGGCGGCCAGTTCCTCCCGTTCCCGGGCCAGCCGCTCGATCTCCCCGCTCAGCCGGCGGCAGGTCTCCTCCCGGGCGGGCAGGCCGGCGTTCAGCTGTTCCCACCGCTGCTGCCGCGCCTGCTGGGCCTGGGCCTCGTCCTCCAGGCGGGCGGCCAGATAGGCGGTCTCCTGCCGCGCCTGGGCCAGCAGCGCCACCGCGCGGGCCGGATCGTCGCTGCCCAGCAGCCGCAGACACTGGGTCTTCGCCTCCTGCTGCAGCGCGTCCAGCGTGCCTTTCCGGTCGGCCGCCTGGCTGCCGGCCCGGGCCGCGGCTTCCTCCGCCTGGTTGGCGGCCACGCGAGCCTTTTCCACCTGCGCTTCGGTGGGGGCCTGCTCCCCCGCCCGGGCCGGACAGGGATGCTCCCGCGCGCCACAGACCGGGCAGGGCTCACCGGGCTGCAGCCCGGCGGCCAGGATCCCCGCCTGCTCATCCAGAAACGCCCGGTTCAGCCGCATGTGGGCCAGCCGGGCGCTCTCGGCCCCCCGCTGGGCCTGCAGATAGGCCTCGGCCGCCTGGGCATGCTGCTTTTTTGCCCGCCGGCAGCCGTCCAGCCGGGCGTTCAGTTCGTCCAGTTCCCGGCGGCGGCGGTCGTTCTCCTGCTGCCGGGCGCGCACCTTCTCCCGCTTTGCCGCGCTGTCCCGCAGGGTCTCCCGCTCGGCCTGTTCCGCCTGCAGGCGGGCCTGCTCCCCGGCCAGGGCTTCGCTCTGTTTCCGGGTACTGGCCTGGTTTTCCGCCAGGCGGGCCTGCTGCGCCCGGGCGTTGGCGCGGGCCTGCTCCAGTTCTCCGTACCGGGGCAGCTGAGCCCGGATCCCCTCGGCCAGGGCGGCCAGTTCCTCCTGCCGGGGGCGGGTGGCTTCCGTTTCCCGCAGCGCCGCCTGGCACCGGGCCAGTTCCGCCCGGGCGGCGGGCAGCCGCGCCTGGCAATCCGCCTGCGCGGCGCGCAGCCGGGCCAGCTGCCGGGCCTGGCCCAGCCGGGCCGAGGCCTCGGCCAGCGCCTGGGCGGGGGCCTGCCTGCGCGCGGTCAGGGCGGTTTGCGCCGCCTCGTCCTCCCGGATCAGCTGCCCGGCCAGCGCCAGCAGATCCGGCAGCGGGGGCGGCTGGGCGGCGGCGGCCTCCAGCCGGGCGGTGAGCGGATGCTCGGGCGGGCAGGCCAGGGCGGCGGCGTACTGGCGGATGCTGCTCCGCAACTGTTCGCAGCGGGCGCCCAGCGCCCCCGACTCGGCCTTGAGCCGATCCTGCAGCAGCTGGTAGGGCTTTGTCTGAAAAATCTGCCGGAAGATGGCCTTGCGATCCTCGGTGGAGGCCAGCAGCAGCTTCTGGAATTCCCCCTGGGCGATCATGGCGATGCGGCAGAACTGGCTGCGGTCCAGCCCGATGATCCGGGTCACCTCCGCCGTCACGTCCCGGGTGCGGGTGCAGACCCGCCCGTCCGGGTAGTACAGTTCCGCCTCGGCCCGCTGCACCGCCATTCCGCCGCCCCGCAGGGCCGGGCGCTGGTACTCCGGATTGCGGCGCACCCGGTAGACCTGCCCCCCATAGGAAAAGGTCAGATCCACCTCGGTGGGGGTGCCGGGATCGGCGTACTGGCTGCGCAGCATCGAGACCTCCCGGCTGCCGCCGCTGGGTTCCCCGTACAGCGCGTAGGTGATGGCGTCGAACAGGGTGGTCTTGCCCGCGCCGGTATCGCCGGTGATCAGATACAAGCCCCGCCGCCCCAGCGAAGCCAGATCCAGCTCCGTGGTGCCCGCGTAGGGGCCGAACGCGCGGATCACAAGTTTCAGCGGTCTCATGCCTGTCCCTCCCACACGGTTTCGATCAATTCCCGCATAAGATCGGTCTGTTCCTCGCTCATGGGCTGCCCGTTCTGCTTTTCGTACAGTTCGGCAAACAGCTCCAGCGGGGTCTTCTGCTCGGTTTTGGGCAGCTGGGCGTCCCACAGCCCGGCCCGGGTGCGGGCGTTGTCGTAGTCCAGCCGCAGCAGATTGTGGTAGATCACCCGCAGCTTGCCCACCGCGTCGGGGATGTCCTCCTCGTCGGTGAGGGTGATGTGCAGATAGTCCTCCGTATAGGAGGTGCCCTCGTAAAAGCTGCGCAGGGTAAGTTCCTCATAGCGCCCCCGCAGTTCCACCAGTTCCCGCAGCGGGGTCAGCGGCCGGGTGCGCACCGTGACCTGCCCTTTTTCGGCCAGTTCCACCACCGTGACCGACTTGGTCTGCCCCGCCTCGGAAAAAGAGTATTTCAGCGGGCTGCCACAGTACCGCAGGGCGGGCCGGCCCGCCGCCTGGGGGCCATGCAGGTGCCCCAGCGCCACATAGTCAAAGGGATCGAACACCGCCGCGTCCACATTGTCGCTTCCCCCCACCGACAACTCCTCCGAATCGCAGCGGGCCGCCCCGGTGACAAACTGATGGGTGACCAGCACGCTGCGCCGGGCCGGGTCGGGTGCCATGGCCTCCACCGCGGCGCGTATCGCGTCGGTATAGCCGGCGATCTCCCGTTCCGGGAAAAACCGGCGCACCCCGGCGGGCTTGACAAACGGCAGCAGATACACATCCACCGGGCCGTACTCGTCGGTGAGGGTCACCGGCTCCACCCGCCCGTCGTAGACCGGGGCCATATACACCCGGCTGGCCCGCATGAGCCGCCCGCCGAACGCGATCCGCTCGGGGGAGTCGTGGTTGCCGCTGATCACAAACACCGGCGTTTGCCGCCCGGCCAGCTGCGCAAGAAATTCATCAAACAGCTGAACCGCCTCGGCGGGAGGCACCGGTTTGTCGTACACGTCGCCGGCGATGAGCACCGCGTCGGGGCGCTCGTCGTCCAGAATGGCCAGGATGCGCCGCAGAATCTCCCGCTGGTCCTCCAGCAGGGACTGCTCGCACAGCCGTTTTCCCAGATGCAGATCGGAAAGATGAAACAGTTTCATGGCGTCTCCTTCGGTTGCGGCGGCCGGGGCGGCCGCGTTGCGTTTCCTTTTGTAATTGTAGCACACCCCCTTTGCCGTGACAACCAAACGCCCTGCATGGAGCGGCGGAATCCCGCACAGGTGTAAAATTTTCGGGATGTGGTTTTTTCTGTTGACAAACCGGCGCATTTTCGATAAACTTTAAGCAGTCATGGGCGGCTATTGGTAACAGAGTTCCATGCAAATATTTCTTCTGACCACCCGCGCACAGCGGGTCAAGGCCATGCGGACAGCCGGGTCAACTGCCGAGCGGCGGGCGCGCCCCGCCATTATTGATTGAGTTAAAAGCTCAATTTTATAAGTTGGTTACTTTATAACCAGGTACGCGGCATGCGTGCATCAACTTGTAAAACGATCAATACGAGTAGTAAAAGTAAGTATTTGCTATATAGACTCTGTTTGTGAAAGGTCCGGGGCGCGGTATGCGCCGCGCGGGGGCCGTCATGAAACAATGATCTTTTTCGCGGGCGGATGTGCGTAGGCGCATCCGCCCGTTTTTTGTCGTTTGGGCGATGCGCCGCAGAGAAAGAAAAAGGAGTGCGCGAGCATGGAGGAAAAGATCAAACTGTATGGGTTCAACAACCTGACCAAGGCGTTGAGCTTCAACATCTACGACGTCTGCTACGCCAAGACCGCCCGGGAGCTGCGGGACTACATCGCCTACATCGACGGGCAGTACAACTCCGAACGGCTGACCAATATCCTGACCAACCTGACCGATATGATCGGCGCCAAGGTGCTGAACATCGCCCGGCAGGACTACGATCCCCAGGGCGCTTCGGTCTGCATCCTGATCGCGGAGCCCACCCTGCTGCCCGCGGGCGAGATGCAGCTGGCCCATCTGGACAAGAGCCATGTGACGGTGCACACCTACCCGGAGTACCATCCCGAGACCTGCCTGGCCACCTTCCGGGTGGACATCGACGTGGCCACCTGCGGGGAGATCACCCCTCTGTCCACCCTGGATTATCTGATCGGTTCCTTCGATTCGGACATCATCACCATGGACTACCGGGTGCGGGGCTTCACCCGGGACGTGTACGGCCGCAAGCTGTTCAACGATCTGAACATGCGCTCGATCCAGGACTTCATCGCCCCCGAGACCCTGCTGCGGTACGACGCGGTGGACCTGAACGTATACGGGGCGAACCTGTTCCACACCAAGATGATGGTGAAGGAGATCGATCTGCAAAACTACCTGTTCAAGACCGACGCCTACGAGCTGCCCCCCCGCACCCGGCTGGAGATCATGGACAATCTGCGCCGGGAGATGATCGAGATCTTCAGCGGGCGCAACATCTATTAAGGAGGCAGGGGGATGCGGGATCAAAGCCGCGCGCCCATCTACGAGGCGCTGGAAGAATTCAAAAAGGCCCGGGTGGTACCCTTTGACGTGCCCGGCCACAAGCGGGGCCGGGGCAACCCGGAACTGACCGCCCTGCTGGGCGAAAAATGCGTGAGCATGGACGTGAACAGCATGAAGCCGCTGGACAACCTGTGCCATCCTGTATCGGTGATCCGGGAGGCGGAGGAGTTGGCGGCCCAGGCGTTTGGCGCGGCGCACGCCTTTTTAATGGTGGGGGGCACCACCAGCGCCGTGCAGAGCATGGTGCTGTCGGTGGCCGGCCGGGGGGACAAGATCATCCTGCCCCGGAACGTGCACCGCAGCGTCATGGGGGCGATGGTGCTCTGCGGCGCGGTGCCGGTGTATGTGAACCCGGACTGTGACGACCGGCTGGGCATCCCACTGGGCATGCGGCTGGACCAGGTGGAAAAAGCCATCCGGGAAAACCCGGACGCCAAGGCCATTCTGGTGAACAACCCCACCTACTACGGCATCTGCTCCGATCTGCGGGGCATTGTGAAGCTGGCGCATGAAGCCGGGATGCTCTGCCTGGCGGACGAGGCCCACGGCACCCACTTCTATTTCAGCGATCACCTGCCGGTCTCGGCCATGGCGGCCGGGGCGGATATGGCGGCGGTGAGCATGCACAAATCCGGCGGCAGCCTGACCCAGAGTTCCCTTTTGCTGACCGGCCCCGCCATGAGCGAGGGCCATGTGCGGCAGATCATCAACCTGACCCAGACCACCAGCGGCTCCTATCTGCTGCTCAGCAGCCTGGACATCTCCCGGCGCAACCTGGCGCTGCGGGGCAAAGCGGCCTTTGACGAGGTGATCCGGCTGGCGGAATACGCCCGGGAGGAGATCAATGCCATCGGGGGCTACTACGCCTACAGCCGGGAACTGATCAACGGGGACAGCATCTTTGATTTTGACGTGACCAAGCTGTCGGTGAACACCCTGGAGGTGGGGCTGGCCGGCATCGAGGTGTACGATCTGCTGCGGGACGAGTACGACATCCAGATCGAGTTTGGGGATCTGGGGAACATCCTGGCCTACCTGTCCATCGGGGACCGGCCCCGGGAGATCGAGCGGCTGGTCAGCGCGCTGGCCGAGGTGCGCCGCCGGTTTGGCCGGGCGGACCGGGCGGGCCTGATGAAGCAGGAATACATCGATCCCCAGGTGGCGGTGAGCCCCCAGGACGCCTTCTATGCGGCCAAGGAATCCCTTCCCCTGCGCGAGACCGAGGGCCGGGTCTGCAGCGAGTTTGTCATGTGTTACCCGCCGGGCATCCCCATCCTGGCCCCCGGCGAGCGGATCACCGGGCCGATCCTGGATTACATTGAGTACGCCAAGGCCAAGGGCTGCTCCATGACCGGCCCGGAGGATCCGGATATCCTTCGGCTGAATGTGTTGAAAGGAGAGTATTGAGGATGGAATTCTGGTTTTCCGAAGCGCAGACCCCCAATGTGAAGTTTTCCATCCGGGTGGACCGGCAGCTGTACAGCGGCAAGAGCGAGTTCCAGCGGATCGACGTGTTTGAATCCCCGGAATTCGGCCGGTTCCTCACGCTGGACGGCTACATGATGCTCACCGAAAAGGATGAGTTCATCTACCACGAGATGATCACCCACGTGCCGATGGCGGTGCATCCCCATGTGCGGCGGGTGCTGGTGATCGGCGCCGGGGACGGCGGGGTGATCCGGGAGTTGACCCGCTACCCCGAGATCGAGGCCATCGACATGGTGGAGATCGACCCGCTGGTGGTGGAGGTCTGCCGGGAATACCTGCCCCAGACCTCCTGCCGGCTGGACGATCCCCGGGTGACGATCCATTACGAGGACGGGCTGAAGTACATCCGCCGGTTTGAGAATGTGTACGATCTGATCATTGTGGATTCCACCGATCCCTTCGGCCCCGGCGAGGGGCTGTTCACCCGGGAATTCTACGGCAACTGCTACAAAGCCCTCCGGGAAGACGGCATCATGGTCAACCAGCATGAGAGCCCCTTCTACGCCGAGGACGCCATCGCCTGTCAGCGGGCCCACAAACGGATCGTGGAGTCCTTCCCCATCAGCCGGGTGTACCAGGCGCACATCCCCACCTACCCCAGCGGGCACTGGCTGTTCGGCTTTGCCAGCAAAAAGTACCACCCGCTGAAGGATCTGGACGAGACCCGCTGGAATCTGCGGGGCCTTTCCTGCAAATACTACACCACCACCCTGCACAAGGGTGCGTTCTACATTCCCGCCTATGTGGAGGAACTTTTGAAAAATGTTGAATCCGAATGTTGAGACCTTTCTGTGCTGCGACACCCCCTGGGAGGAGGCGAAAACCGTTCTCTTTGGCGCGCCTTTTGACAGCACCACCTCCTTCCGGCCGGGCACCCGGTTCGGGCCGGGGGCCATCCGGCACGAGAGTTTCGGGCTGGAAAGCTACAGCCCGTACCAGGACAAGGACCTGCTGGACGCGGCGGTGCTGGATTCCGGCGATCTGGAACTCTGCCTGGGGGATTCCGCCAAGGCGCTGGCCCAGATCGAGGAGCGGGCGGCCCAGATCCTGGAGGGCGGCAAACGGCCGTTCCTGCTGGGCGGCGAACATCTGGTGACCCTGGGCGCCTTTCGGGCGGTGCGGGCCCGGTACCCGGAGGTGCACATCCTGCACTTTGACGCCCACGCCGATCTGCGGCAGGACTATCTGGGCGCGCCCCTCTCCCACGCCTGCGTGCTGCGCCGGTGCTGGGAACTGGTGGGCGACGGGCGCATCTTCCAGTTCGGCATCCGGTCCGGCGACCGGGAGGAGTTTTGCTGGGGGGCCGATCATGTGACCACCCACCGGTTTGATCTGGACGGGCTGGAAGAGGTGTTGGCACGTCTGGCTGACAAGCCGGTGTACTTCACACTGGATCTGGACGTGCTGGATCCGTCGGTATTCCCGGGCACCGGCACCCCGGAGCCGGGCGGCGTCAGTTTTGACGCGCTGCGCCGGGCGGTGACCCTGGTCTGCGGGCGGCTGCACATCGTGGGCTGCGACGTGAACGAGCTGAGCCCCGCCTACGACCCCACCGGCGCCTCCACCGCGGTGGCCGGCAAGATCGTGCGGGAGATGCTGCTGGCGCTGGGCTGATTTTGGGCCAATCTGGGAAAATATAGCCAATCTGGGGACCAGTCCCCAGACTCCATCATAATAAAGGAGTGTTGACCATGAGCAAGGTATTGATCATCGGCTGCGGCGGTGTTGCCGGCGTGGCCATCCACAAATGCTGCCAGAACAGCGAGGTGTTCACCGAGATCTGCATTGCCAGCCGCACCAAGTCCAAGTGTGACGCGCTGAAAGCCAAACTGGAGGGCACCACCTCCACCGTCATCACCACTGAGCAGGTGGACGCGGACAATTTTGACGAGCTGTGCGCCCTGATCCGCAAGGTACAGCCGGATCTGGTGATGAACATTGCCCTTCCCTACCAGGATCTGACCATCATGGACGCCTGCCTGGCCTGCGGGGTGAACTATCTGGACACCGCCAACTATGAGCCCGAAAATCTGGACGATCCGGAATGGAAGGCCAACTACGAAAAGCGCTGCAAGGAGCAGGGCTTCTCCGCCTATTTTGACTACAGCTACCAGTGGGCTTACCAGGACAAGTTCAAGGCTGCGGGCCTGACCGCCCTGCTGGGCACCGGCTTTGATCCGGGCGTGACCCAGGTGTACTGCGCCTGGGCCCAGAAGCACCTGTTTGACGAGATCCACACCATCGACATTCTGGACTGCAACGGCGGCGATCACGGCTATCCCTTCGCCACCAACTTCAACCCGGAGATCAACCTGCGGGAGGTCAGCGCCCCCGGCTCCTACTGGGAGAACGGCCACTGGGTGGAGGTTCCCGCCATGAGCATCAAGCGGGAGTACAACTTCGATCAGGTGGGCGAAAAGGACATGTACCTGCTGCACCACGAGGAGATCGAGTCCCTGGCCAAGAACATCCCGGGCGTAAAGCGCATCCGCTTCTTCATGACCTTCGGCCAGAGCTACCTGACCCACATGAAGTGCCTGGAGGACGTGGGGATGCTCTCCACCACCCCCATCGAGTTTGAAGGTCACCAGATCGTGCCCATCCAGTTTTTGAAAGCCCTGCTGCCCGACCCGGCCAGCCTGGGCCCCCGCACCGTGGGCAAGACCAACATCGGCTGCATCTTCACCGGCGTGAAGGACGGCAAGCAAAAGACCGCCTACATCTACAACGTCTGCGACCATCAGGCCTGCTACCGGGAGGTGGGCAGCCAGGCCATCAGCTACACCACCGGCGTGCCGGCCATGATCGGCGCCATGATGCTGCTGACCGGCAAGTGGTCGAAACCCGGCGTCTACACCACCGAGCAGTTTGATCCGGACCCCTACATGGACGCTCTGAACCAATGGGGCCTGCCCTGGCAGGTGCAGGATGACCCGAAGCTGGTGGACTGATGGGAGAAACTTGTATCAACACGCCGTATTTTGTCGTCGACGAATTACGGCTTGTAAAGAATTTGGGGATTCTGAAACAGGTCAGCCAGGCGGCAGGCTGCCGCATCCTGCTGGCCCAGAAGGCCTTTTCCATGTTTTCCTGCTATCCGCTGCTGCGGCAATACCTGGCGGGCAGCACCGCCAGCGGGTTGTATGAAGCCCGGTTGGGGCACGAGGAATTCGGCGGCGAGACCCATGTGTTCAGCCCGGCCTACAAGCCGGCGGAATTTGAAGAACTGCTGCGGTACGCGGATCACTTTGTTTTCAACAGCCCGGCCCAGCTGCGCCGGTTCGGGCCGGCGGCGAAGGCGGCGGGCAAGCAGGTAGGGCTGCGGGTGAACCCGGAGTGCTCCACCCAGGAGGGCCACGCCATCTATGACCCCTGTGCCCCGGGCAGCCGCCTGGGCACCACCCTGGCCAACTTTGATCCGGAACTGCTGCCGCTGCTGGACGGGCTGCATTTCCACACCCTCTGTGAGCAGAATTCCGACGCGCTGGAGACCACCCTGGCGGCCTTTGAGGAAAAGTTCGGCCCCTACCTTTCCGGCCTGAAATGGCTGAATCTGGGCGGCGGCCATCATATCACCCGGGAGGACTACGACCGGGAGCGGCTGATCCGGCTGGTGCGCCGGCTGCGGGAGAAGTACGGGGTGGAGGTGTACCTGGAACCCGGGGAAGCGGTGGTGCTGAACGCCGGTTTTCTGGAAGCCAGCGTGCTGGAGGTGGTGCACAACGGCATCGACATCGCCATTCTGGATACCTCGGCCGCCTGCCACATGCCCGACGTGCTGGAAATGCCCTACCGCCCCCCGGTGGAGGGCGCGGGGCAGCCCGGCGAAAAAGCCCACACCTACCGGCTGGCCGGGCCCACCTGCCTGGCCGGGGACGTGATCGGGGATTACTCCTTTGACGCCCCGCTGGCCGAGGGCAGCCGGGTGACCTTTGGCGATATGGCTCTGTACACCATGGTCAAGACCAACACCTTCAACGGAATGCCCCTGCCCTCCATCGTCTGGCGGGACAAGGCGGGGAATCTGACCCTGGTGAAGCGGTTTGGCTATGAGGATTTCAAGGACCGCCTGTCCTGAAGGCGGCCAAAGCGGCGCGGCCCCAACCGCGCCGCTTTTCTTAAAGGTATATTTTATGCTCAATTTTACAAAACGTATTATTTTTAGCGGGATTTCGCTGCTGCTGGGGGCGAGTTTCTGCCTGTTACCGGTACTGCGGGTAAGGGCAGCGGATGACTGGGAGGAATTTCTGGCCGGGATCGGCCGCCTGCAACAGCTGGCAGAGGAGTATGCGGGCGAGCCGGGCGGCAGCGCCTTGCTGCTGACCATGAACTATCTGCGCGCGGAGCGGTACAGCGATGTAGAGTGGGATCTGGTGCTGGGCGCCGCCGACGCCGGGTTTGCCGCGCTGGTGGAACAGCGCGCGCCGGAGCTGGCCGATCTGCAAACGGTGGAGCGGCTGACCACGCCCCAGGGAGAGGAGATCGACGCCATCCACCTGATCGCCACCCTGGCGGGCAGCGCCAAGCAGTCCGGGATGCTCTGCGGCTGGGGCGGCGACTGCATGCAGCTGACCGAACAGTTTGCCGGCCAGGCCGACAGTGTGGACGGGTACTATGCGGTGATGCAGCCGGTGTTCGGCGGGGCGGAGAACGCCAGCCGGTTTCCCCAAAGCGATCTGCTGGCCGATCTGGACGGGATGGTATTGGGGGCCACCCTGCAGCCGGAGGACGATCTGGCGCAACACCTGGCCGGATACTACGCCGACGTGACCCGGGCGGCCCGGGCGGAAAAATTTATTCAGGCGCAGCTGGGCGGGGCGGATACCGGCGACCGGCAGGCACTGTATCAGGCGTTTGAAACGGCACTGCTGGACAACGACGGCATGAAGCTGTTTCTCATGCTGCGGGGGCACGCGGAACTGGACGAGGAGCAACAGGTGATCCTGGACCCGGACACGGAAAACGGGATGCGGGCGGCCGCCCGGCTGATGGCGGACTGGCTGGCCGACGCGCTGGATGGGGCCGTGGTGAGCCCGCCCGGCGACGCGGGTGAGGTCCAGCCCTCCCCTTCCCCGGATCCCGGCGCGGGTCTGGTAACGGTAAACTGGCTGCAAGCCCGGCTGCTGGCCCTTGTGCTGTTGGGCGGCGCGGCGGTGCTGCTGCTCACCGCGCTGACGGTGCTTGTGCGAAGCTGGCGGAAATAACAATACGACAAAGCCAGAGGCGGGCGACCCCTTTCGGGGCCGCCCGCCTCTGGCTTTGTATCGATATGAGAGGAACGCAGCGATACGGTGCGGCGATCAGGATTTGGCAGTCCACCGGGCCAGCTCCTCGTCGGTGGCCAGCACATAGTGGGTGCCCTCCAGATGTTGCCGCTTACCCAGGTGATAATCCACACCGGCCTGCTTGTAGTCGTAGGTTTTGGCCACCCGGCCCCGCTCGGTGCGGGGGTCCGGCTGGGGAATGGCGCTCAAAAGGCTCTGGGTGTAGGGATGCACAGGGTTGTTGAAGATCTCCTCGGTGGTGCCGGTCTCGACCAGGTGGCCCAGATGCAGCACCCCGATGCGATCGGAGATATACTTGACCATGGACAGATCATGGGCAATGAAGAGATAGGCGGTGCCGGTCTCCTCCTGCAGATCCTTCATCAGGTTCACCACCTGGGCCTGGATGGACACGTCCAGCGCGCTGATGCACTCGTCCGCAATGATCAGCTTCGGGTCCATGATCAGGGCCCGGGCGATGCCCACCCGCTGGCGCTGGCCGCCGGAGAACTGATGGGGGTACCGGTCCGCGTGTTCGGGGGCCAGGCCCACCTTGCGCAGGATCTCCGCCACCTTCTGCTGGCGCTCGGCCCGGTTTTTATACAGATGGTGGATATCCAGGCCCTGGGCGATGATCTCCCCCACCTTTTTGCGGGGGTTCAGACAAGCCATCGGGTCCTGGAAGATCATCTGCATCTGGGTGCGCAGCTGCTGGTTCTGCTGGCTGGTCATGTTACCGGAGATGTCCATGCCGTTGAACAGGATCTGGCCGGCGGTGGGTTTGTGCAGGCGGATCACGCTGCGGCCGATGGTGCTCTTGCCGCTGCCGCTCTCCCCCACCAGACCGTAGGTCTCACCGGGATAGATCACGAAATCCACCCCATCCACCGCCTTGACGGTGAACTGATGGCTGCCCTTGAAATACTGTTTGAGGCCCTTGACCTCCAAAAGAGGCTTGCGTTCTTCCATCTCAGTTCGCCTCCTTTGTCATGCGCTGGATGCGGGCCCGCAGCTCCGCTGGCATCTCCACCTTGGGCGCGCGCTCGTCCAGCAGCCAGGTAGCCGCGTAATGGGTTTCGCTGACCTTGAACATGGGCGGCTCCAGCCGCTCGTCGATGTTCAGCGCGTACTTGTTGCGGGGCGCAAAGGCGTCGCCTGTCACCGGATGCAGCAGGTTCGGCGGCGAACCGGGAATGGTATACAGCCGGTCGTCGTCGGTATCCAGGTCGGGCATGGCGCTCAACAGGCCCCAGGTATAGGGGTGCCGGGGATCGTAGAAGATCTCGTCGATGGTGCCGGTCTCCACGATCTTGCCCGCGTACATCACGTTGACAAAATCGGCCACCTTGGCCACCACCCCCAGGTCGTGGGTGATGTAGATGACGCTGATGCCCCGCTCCGCCTGCACCCGCTTGATCAGTTCCAGGATCTTGGCCTGGATGGTCACGTCCAGGGCGGTGGTGGGCTCGTCGCAGATCAGAAGATCCGGGTCGCAGGCCAGGGCGATGGCGATCACCACGCGCTGGCGCATGCCGCCGCTCAACTGGTGGGGATACTGGCGCATCCGCTTCTCCGGCTCGTCGATGCCCACCTCTTCCAGCAGGTGGACCGCCTTTTTCCAGGCCTCCTTTTTCGGGGTCTTGTAGTGCCAGATCATGCCCTCCATGATCTGTTTGCCGATGGGCATGGTGGGGTCCAGGCTGGTCATCGGGTCCTGGAAGATCATGGCGATCCGCTTGCCGTTGATGTGGCGGCGGATCTCCTTGGTCTTCATCTTGAGCAGGTCCACAGTGGCGGGGCTGCCGTCGTTGTGGTGGTAGGTATAGGTGATGCTGCCGCTGTTCACGATGCTGTTGGAGGCCAGGATCCCCATGGCTGCCTTGAAGGTCACCGATTTGCCGCTGCCGCTCTCCCCCACGACCGCCAGCGTTTCGCCCTTGTACAGGTCGATGTTGACGCCGCGGATGGCATTGACGGGGCCGGCGCCGGTCTTGAAGGTGATGGACAGGTCACGGATGGACAGCACATGCTCACGATTGGTGTTTTCCATTGCTCGTCACCTCACATTTCCTTCAGTTTCGGGTCAAAGGCTTCCCGCAGGCCGTCGGCCAGCATGTTGAAGCAGAGCATCAGCAAACTCATCACCACGATCGGCGGAACGATCTGGTAGGGATGGGTGGTGAAGCTGTTGAACGCCTCGTTGATCAGGCTGCCCAGGCTGCACTGGGGCACCGGGATGCCCAGGCCCACAAAGCTCAGGAACGCCTCGGTAAAGATGGCGGTGGGGATGCTGAACATCAGCTGGGTGATGATCTGGCCGATGATGTTGGGCAACACTTCTTTGAAGATGATGGAGAAGCTGCCCGCGCCCAGGGTACGGCTGGCCAGCACGAACTCCTGCTCCTTGAGTTTGAGCATCTCGGCCCGGGCGATACGGCTCATGTTGATCCATTCGGTGATGACCAGCGCCAGCACGATGGTGGTAAAGCCCGGCTTGACCACCAGCAGCAACAGCGTCACCACCACCAGACGGGGGATGCCGTTGTTGATCTCCACGATTCGCTGCATAATGGTGTCCACCCAGCCGCCGAAATAACCGCTGATCAGACCATAGCACATGCCGAGGGTCATGTTGATGGCGGCGGATACCACCGCGATGCCCAGGCTTACCCGGGCGCCCTCCCACACGCGGGTCCAGATATCGCGGCCCAGCGTATCGGAACCGAACCAGTAGTAGGTGTCGGTGAGTTCCTTATCTTCGTAGCCGTTCACCACACGGGTGCCGGTGGTGGTGGTCATGACCTCGTCGCCGTTGAAGATGCCCAGATTCTCCAGCCCCGGGATGCGGGGCGCCAGGTTCTTCTCGCTCAGGGTCTGACTGGAGTAGTCCCGGCCGCTCATGCCGGGGCCGGCCACCGCCATGGCCACGATCAGGATGATCAGGATCAGGGCCACCACCGCCCCTTTGTTGGAGAGGAAACGGTGCAGCACATCGTGCCAGTAGCCCTGGCTGGCAAAGTTGGAATCCAGGTGCTGGTCGGATACGCCGCGCAGCTGGAAGTCCTCCGGGCGCAGATCGGGGATCCGGGCCTGGGAGCCGGCGGAAATTGCTTCAATGTGACTCATGCCTTCGCCCCCTTCTTCTTGTTTCCGAACCACACACGGCGCCAGCGGGCAAAGAAGCCCGGACGGCCGCCCTCACCGGTCACCCGGATACGGGGATCAATGATGCCGTACAGGATATCCACCACCAGCATGATGCCAATGTACATGGCGCTGTAGATAAAACTCAGGGAAATGACCACGTTGTAATCGTTGGACTGGATCGCAGTCACCAGCAGGCTGCCCACGCCGGGGATGGAGAAGATCTTCTCCACCACCAGGCTGCCGGTCATCAGATCCACGATGAGCGGGGCCAGCACGGTGATGATGGGGATCATCGCGTTGCGCAGCGCATGACGCAGAATCAGCGGCGCGCCGGTAACGCCCTTGCTCTCGGCCAACAACATGAACTCGCTGCCCAGCACCTCCATCATCTCATTGCGGGTAAACCGGGCGATGGAGGCCATGGTGAACATGCTCAACGCGACGCTGGGCAGCACGCTGGACATAAAGGCTTCATTGGCGGAATAGAGCATGGGGAACAGTTTGAGCCGAAAACCAAAGACGTAACTTAGTCCCAGCGCGAAGACATAGCTGGGCACCGACACGCCCAGCACCGAGATAGCGGTGCAGATGCTGTCCAGGATGGTGTTGTGGTTGAGCGCGGCGATCACGCCCAGCAGCAGGCCCACTACCGCGCCCAGCGCGACCGCCATGCCGCCTACCTGGATGCTGATGGGCAGCCGGCTCTGGATCAGCTGGCTGATCGGGGTGTTTTTGCTGATGTTGTAACTCACCCCGAAATCGCCCTGGACCATGTTGGCCACATACCGGACAAACTGCACCGGTATGGGGTCATCCAGGCCGTACTTCTCGTACAGCACCGTGCGCTGGTCGTCGGTCAGCTTTTCGTCGTTGAACGGCGAGCCGGGCATGAGCTGCAACAGGCAGAACAGCACCAGCGTGATGACCAGCAGGGTGAAGACCGAGATGAGCACTCGTTTCAATATGTAGTTTTTCACAAGCGTTCCCTCTTTTTCGATACAAAGTACAAAATACCGTTTTGCCGCACGGCGAGGCCGGGAAGCTGCCATAAGAAACCCCGGCGCCAAGGCGCGGTATACGGCGCGAGCCGGATGGAGGGTAGCACGGACAACGCCCGCCCTGATAAAAAACCGCGCAGCAGCCTTGCAACACGCCAAGGCCACTGCGCGGCATTGAGTTCAGGGGGTCGTCCGGATCAAATTCCGGTATGCTGTGACGGCATACCGACCGTGAAGGGCATCAGCCCTTGGTGGTGTTCTTGTACACGCGGTTCAAAGCAACAGGGTGGAATTCGATGCCGGTCACATTGGACTTGATCATGTTGGCGTCGGCCTTGGTGTACACAGGTACGATCACCGCCTCGTCCATGATGATCTTCTCGGCATCGTACATGGCCTGCCAACGGGCCGCCGCATCACTTACATACTGGCCGGTGGTGCAGTCGGCAATGATCTGGTCATAGTCGGGATTGCTCCACTTACCGTAGTTGTTGTTGTTGTCGGTGATCCACATGTTCAGGTAGGTCATGGGATCGGCGTAGTCCGGCCCCCAGCGGGTCAGGCAGACTTCGTAGTTGCCGTCCTGAATATCCTCCACGCGCTGCTTCTTGGGTTCCACCGTGATGCTCACGGTCACGCCGGGCAGGTTGGTCTGGATCTGTTCCTGGATAACGGCGGCCACGTTCTGGCTCTCGGTGGTGTCCTCGACCAGCAGATCGAAGGTAAAGGTATCGGTGCCCAGTTCCTGCTTGGCAGCCTCAAAGTATTCGGCCGCCTTGGTGGGATCGTCGCTGCACACGTCAGAGAACATGGTCTGGTCGGCAGAGAAGTCCGAGCCGTCCGGGCCGGTGGCAAACTGCGGGGGAACCGCGGTGTAGGTGGCCAGAGAGCCGTCCTTCACCACATCCTCCACGATGGCCACGCGGTCAATGGCGTGGGTCAGAGCCAGGCGCATATTCTGGTTGGCCAGCGCGGGGACCTCGGCCATGTTGAGGGTCAGGTACCACAGATAGCCGGCGCCCTGCACACTCAGTTCAGGATCGCCCTGGACCTGATCGACCTGGTCGCCGCTCAGCTTCACGATGTCCAGATCGCCGTTCTGATAGCTCATGAACGCCTGCTGGCTGTCCTTGATGACCTGGTAGTTCAGGCCGTCCAGCTGGATGCTGTCCGCATCGTAGTAATCCGGGTTTTTCACCAGGCTGAAGGACAGAGCCGCGGGCTCGTAGCTGTCCAGGATGAAGGCGCCGTTGCTCAGCACAGTCTCAGGGCTGGTGCCGAAGGTGCCCTCCTCCAGGCTCTCATAGAAAGCCTGGTTCACCGGGTAGAAGGTGGGGAAATACATCAGGCTCAGGAAGTAGGGAACCGGAACGTTCAACTCGACCTGCAGGGTCTTGTCGTCCACAGCGGTCACGCCCAGTTCGCTCTTGTCCTTTTCACCGGCGATGATCTCGGCAGCGTTCTTGATCTGCGCGATATCGCTGGTCATGTAGCTGTACTCGGAAGCGGTGGCGGGATCCGCCGCGCGCTGCCATGCAAAGACGAAATCGTTGGCGGTAACGGGATCCCCGTTGGACCAAACAGCGTCGTCCCGCAGGTGGAAGGTGTAGGTGCAGCCATCCTCGCTGACCTCATAGCTCTCGGCAATGGCCGGAACAGCGGCGCCCTCCGCGTCCATCTGCATCAGGCCGTCGGTGTAGTCCGCGATCACCTCAAAGCTGGTACCGTCGGTAGCCAGCTGAGGATCCAGCGAAGCCACCTCCACCTCGACCATAACGTTCAGCACCTTGCTGCCGGTGGTTTCCGCGGCCGTGCTGCTGCCGCCACCGGCTGTGGAGCCAGCCGGCGCGGACGAATCGCCACCGCCGCCGCAGGCAACCAGGCTCAAAGCCAGCGCGCCTGCCAGCGCGGCTGCGCCCATGCGTTTCCAAAGGTTCATGTGTTCGTGCTCCTCTCTTGGTAAAATGGATATTTGCAAACCCCTCAATAACGAGAAAAGGCGTCAGGATCGGGTAACCGCACCCGGGATCACCGACGTCCCTGTCGTTGTTTGACATTATAGCGCACGAAAGTGCTGAAGTCAAACCCGTTGGGACATTTTGCACGATGTGACCAGATTACCCGGCCTGTAAACCCGTGAAATTGTTGTTTTTCACACACATTTGTATTTATATCAAGGACACATTCCGTTTTTATCGGCCATCTCAATGGAATTTTTTGTCAATTTATTTTTAACTCTGTATGTTTTGCACGAGGCTGCAAACGCCTTTGCCCCGGCCCGAATCCGGCCGCCCGGACCCTCCCGGTGAACACCAACGGGAAAAATTCGCCCAAAACGGGTAAATTTGCCCTCTGGCGAACTTTGTATTGACACGGTCGTTCTGGTATAATAAGGACATAACGGAAACGCTCCGCGGGGCGGCCGTTACCGGCCGGGCGGCGGTACACCGCCCGGCGCAACCCCACAAACGAACGGAGGTCCCCATGAATACGGAAATCATCGTATGGCTGGCGCTGGTCGTGGTATTTGTCCTGGTGGAACTCGCCACCACCGCGCTGGTATCCATCTGGATGGTGGCAGGCGCAGTAGTAGCACTGATCGTGAGCCTGTTTACTGACAGCTGGGTCATCCAGTTTGCGGTATTCGCGGCGGTGAGCGCGATCGCGCTGATCACCTCCCGGCCGCTGGTTCGCCGGCTGCAGGGCGGCAAGGCGCCGGATCTGAATACCGGCCTGAACATTGGCCGCACCGTCACGGTGGTGGCCGCGTCCCAGCCGGGACGGCCCGCCCGGGTGCGGCTGGACGGAGTGGACTGGAGCGCGGAATGTGCCTGCCCCCTGGCGGTGGGCGACGTATGCCGGGTGACCGGCCTGCACGGCACGACCCTGACGGTGGAACCGGCACAGGATACGGCGGCCATCCATTGATGTGCCGTCCACACACAACGACGGGCGGTGACGCCGGAAGGACCGGTGTGCCGCGGCAAAAGAAGAAAGGAGCAACCCCATGGAAACTGTCATTTTGATCGTACTCGCCCTGCTGGTGCTCATTGTGGTGGTGACGGTGATCAGCTGCATCTCCATCGTGCCCCAGGCCAACGCCTATGTGGTGGAGCGGCTGGGCCGCTACTACGCCACCTGGGAGGCGGGCGTACATCTGCGCACCCCCTTTATCACCCGCATCATCAAGAAGGTGAGCCTGAAAGAGCAGGTGGTGGACTTCAAGCCCCAGCCTGTGATCACCCGGGACAATGTGACCATGCAGATCGACACAGTGGTATTCTTCCTGGTGAGCGACCCGCAGCTGTTCACCTACGGTGTGGACCGGCCGCTGAGCGCCATCGAGAACCTGACCGCCACCACCCTGCGCAACATTATTGGCGATATGGAACTGGACCACACCCTGACCAGCCGGGACGTGATCAACACCAAGATCACCGCCATTCTGGATGAGGCCACCGACAAATGGGGCATCAAGGTGACCCGTGTGGAGGTCAAGAACATCATCCCGCCCGCCGAGATCCAGGACGCCATGGAGAAGCAGATGAAGGCCGAGCGGCAGCGCCGTGAGAGCATCCTGCGGGCCGAGGGCGAAAAGCGCAGCGCCATTCTGGTGGCGGAAGGCGAAAAGGAGAGCGCCATCCTGCGGGCGGACGCGGTGCG
>CALXIA010000025.1 GCA_944388245.1 uncultured Gemmiger sp.
CCTGTTTTCGCAGGGCGGTAAACACTGCCTTTTTGCAATAGTAGCAGCGGCGCGGGCCGTTCTGACACACCAGCGGGTCGGCCAGAGTATCCAGCTGGATAACCCGCAGTTCGACCCCCGCCTGGGCGGCCAGTTTTTCCGCGTCCCGCCGTTCAAAGGCAGGCTGGAAGGGGCTGGCGACAAAATACGGCTGGATCCGGGCCCCGGCGCGCACCCCGGCCAGCAGCAGCAGAGCGGAATCGGTGCCGCCGGAAAACGCCAGCGCGGCTTTTGGATTCCGGGCAAAAAATTCGGATAGCTCCATAGAAAAAAGGGCTCCTTTCAGGGGATCGGCGGGCAGGACCCGCCGCACAAAAAAATGCGCCGCGAAGCGGCCGGGGACGGCGCGCGGCACACAGCCGCCGCTGCCCGGCCCAGAGGATATTCCTCCGCCTTCGTGGCGCATCACCCCGGCCTGTCTTCCTGACAAACCGAGCGGTTTTGTCTCTGTTTTCAGTATACCGGGCCTGGCGGCAGATTGCAAGCCGCAGGCGCGGCAAACGTTTGGCTTACCGGTGCAGGGTGCCGATCATCTCTTCCGGACGTACCCACTCGTCGAACTGTTCCGCCGTGACCAAACCGGACTGGATCGCCGCCTGCCGCAGTGTAAGGCCCTGGGCATGGGCCGCTTTGGCGATGCGGGCGGCATTCTCATAGCCGATGTGGGGATTGAGCGCGGTGACCAGCATCAGGGACTGCTCCAGATTGTGGGCAATTCGCTCCCGGTTGGGGGCGATTCCCACGGCGCAGTTCCGGTTGAAGGAACGCATGGCGTCCGCCAAAAGCCGCACCGACTGCAAAAAGTTGTAGATGCAGACCGGCATGAACACGTTCAGCTGAAAATTGCCCTGGGAAGCGGCCATGGCCACCGCCGTGTCATTGGCCATCACCTGCACCGCCACCATAGTGACCGCCTCACACTGGGTGGGATTCACCTTGCCGGGCATGATGGAACTGCCGGGCTCATTCTCCGGAATGGTCAGTTCTCCGATACCACAGCGAGGGCCGCTGGCCAGCCAGCGCACATCGTTGGCGATCTTCATCAGGTCGGCGGCCAGGGCCTTCATGGCCCCGTGGGCAAACACCAGCGCGTCCTTGCTGGTGAGGGCGTGGAACTTGTTGGGGGCAGTATAAAACCGGGTGCCTGTAAGGGCGGTAAGCTGTTCAGCCGCCTTCTCGTCAAAGCCGGGCAGGGCGTTCAGGCCGGTACCCACCGCGGTACCGCCCAGCGCCAGCTGCCGCAACCCCGGCAGCGAGGCCGTGAGCATCTCCCGGCAGCTGGTGAGCATCGTCTGCCAGCCACTGATCTCCTGGCCCAGGGTCAGCGGGGTGGCGTCCTGCAGATGGGTGCGACCGGTCTTGATCACGTCGGCGTACCGAACGCTCAATTCTCCGAAAGTGGCGGTCAGTTCATCCAGCGCGGGCAGCAGCTGACCTTCAATCTCCTGCACCGCCGCTACGTGCATGGCGGTGGGAAAGGTATCGTTGGAACTCTGCGAACGGTTCACATGGTCGTTGGGATGCACCGTGGTGCCGTCGCCCAGGATCTGCTCGGCCCGGCGGGCGATCACCTCGTTCAGATTCATGTTGGTCTGGGTGCCGCTGCCGGTCTGCCAGACCACCAGCGGAAATTGATCGTCCCATTTGCCGGCCAGAATTTCATCGCAGGCGGCGCAGATGGCGTCGGTCCGGGGCTTGTCCAGATTGTCCAGTTCCCGGTTGGCCAGCGCGGCCGCTTTTTTTAGACAGGCAAACGCCCGGATGACCGGCAGCGGAATGGTCTCGCCGCCGATGCGAAAATTTTCATAGCTGCGCTGGGTCTGGGCGCCCCAGAGTTTATCTGCTGGGACCCGTACCTCCCCCATGGTGTCGTGTTCGATGCGGTATTCCATAGCGCCCTCCTTATACCCGGGCCAGCCCGAGGCGACGGGCCTCGTCGGCTACCGCGCTCGCCACCGCGTCCGCCACACGGGGATCGAAGGCGTTGGGCAGGATGTAGTCGGCGTTCCGTTCTTCCGGCTTTACCAGCGAAGCGATGGCCCGGGCGGCGGCCAGCTTCATGCTCTCGGTGATCTCCTTGCTGCGCACCTGCAGCGCGCCCTTGAAGATGCCGGGGAATACCAGCACATTGTTGATCTGGTTGGGATAATCCGACCGGCCGGTGCCGATCACCGCCGCGCCGCCGGCGCGGGCCTCGTCCGGCATGATCTCCGGCACCGGGTTGGCCATGGGGAATACGATCGCGCCGGGGGCCATGGAGGCCACCATCTCCCGGGTGACCAGCCCCGGACGGGACACGCCGATGAACACGTCCGCGCCCCGCATCACGTCGGCCAGACTGCCCTGCTTGTTTTTCTTGTTGGTGATCTGGGCCAGCTCGGCCTGGGCTGGGTTCATCCAGTCCGCGCCCCGATACAGCGCGCCCTGTTTGTCGCAGAGGACAATATCCCCCACCCCCAGCTGCAGCAGCAGGCGGGCAATGGAGGTGCCGGCCGCACCGGCCCCGTTAATGACCAGGTGCAGGCTTTCCAGGGGCTTTCCCACCACCTGGGCCGCGTTGAGCAGCGCGGCGCCCAATACGATGGCGGTGCCGTGCTGGTCATCGTGAAACACGGGAATGTCGCAACGCTTTTTCAGCTCCGCCTCGATCGTAAAACAGCGGGGCGCGGAAATATCCTCCAGGTTGATGCCGCCAAAACTCTTGGAGATCAGCGCCACCGTATTGATAAAGGTCTCCGGGTCCTTGCTGTCCACACAGATGGGGAACGCGTCCACCCCGGCAAAGGCCTTGAACAAAGCGCACTTGCCCTCCATCACCGGCATGGCGGCCTCCGGGCCAATGTCTCCCAGGCCCAGCACGGCGGTGCCGTCGGTGATGACCGCCACCAGGTTGCCCCGGCGGGTCAGTTCATAGGAAAGCGCGGGGTCCTTCTGGATGGCCAGACAGGGTTCCGCTACGCCGGGGGTGTAGGCCACCGAGAGTTCCTCCCGGTTGGTGACCGGCGCCCGGGAGATCACCTCGATCTTGCCCTTCCACTGGCGGTGTTTTTCCATTGCAAGCTGTTTTACGTCCATACTGCTTCTCCTCTCCCCTCGCGGGTGGATCGTATACCATACGGTTCCAGTATACTCGCGCAAAATTTTCCCGTCAACTCGCCGGCGTGCATTTTTCCGTAACCGGACGCGGGCTGGCAGCATACCATGGAACAGCGAAAGGGGTGCTGAATATGGAAAATACCACGCGATATCTGGACTTTTTCCTGGGGGCACTGTCCCCTGCCGGGTTTCACGGCTACTTTGCCCAGCTGACCGACGAGCCGGGTCTCACGCCGTTTCTCATCAAGGCGGGGCCGGGATGCGGCAAGTCCACCCTGATGAAGAAACTGGCGGCGCAGGGCACCGGCACAGTGGAGCGCATCCATTGTTCCTCCGACCCGGACAGCCTGGACGGAGCGGTGTTCTGGGACCAGCGCACTGCCATTCTGGACGCCACCGCACCCCACACCCTGGAGCCTGCCTGCCCGGTGGCGGTGGAACAGATTGTAAGCCTATACCACACACTGGACCGGACCCGGATGCAGGCAAACGCGGAGCCGGTGCGCGCGCTGTTCGGCCGGTGTTCCTGCCTGCAAAAGCGGGCCGCCCGGTATCTGGCGGCGGCGGGGGCGCTGCTGCTGGAAAACCGGCGGCTGGCTGCCGGCGTATCGGACGAAGGGCGAGCCCGCCGCTACGCGGCCCGGCTGGCGGAGCGCCGGCTTCCCCGCCGGGAGGGACCGGGCCGGGAGAGCGTTCGCCTGTTGAGCGCCGTAACACCGGACGGTGTGCTGGTCTATCGGAATACAGTGGAAGCACTGGCCGACGAGGTGATCGTGCTGCGGGACGAGTACGGAGCGGTAAGCCGGGTGATCCTGGATGAGTTGCGCCGCCAGGCGCTGGAGCGGGGGCTGTTTGTGATCACCTGCCGCTGCCCGATGGCTCCGGAAGACAAGATCGAGCATCTGTTGTTCCCGGAAGTGGGGTTGGCGGTACTGACCTCCAACAGCTGGCATCCGATGACATTCCACGGCCAGCACAATGTGCGGTGCAGCCGGTTTTCCGACACGGAGGGGCTGCGAGCCCGCCGGCACCGGATGCGGTTCAATCAGAAAGCGGCGGCGGAACTGCTGGCGCAGACCAGCGCGCTGCAGCAGGAGGCCCGTGCGGCGCACAGCGAATTGGAAACCTACTACAAATCCGCGGTGGACTTTGCCCGGGTGGATGCGATCCTGGCCGAGACTGCCCGGGCTATGGGGCTGGCGGCAAACCCCATAGGGTGATATAATAGGGAGAAAAAAGGATCCGCGCCGTCTTTGAGCGGCACGGACCTGTTTCGGTAGGCGCAGGAGGTGAAATCGGTATGGACGCGGTGCATCTTTCGGTGCGGCAGCTGGTGGAATTTCTGCTGCTGACCGGCAGCATTGACAGCCGGTTCTCCGGCCCGGACCGGGCACTGGAAGGCGCGCGCATCCACCGCTGGCTGCAAAAGAAGGAGGGGCCGGAGTACCAGCCGGAGGTATATCTGCGCTGGGAGCAGACGGTGGAGGAGGTCCCCTATCAGATCGACGGGCGGGCCGACGGGGTATACCCCGCGCCGGACGGGGTGCTGTGGGTGGATGAGATCAAGACCACGACCCTGCCCGCCGAGCAAATCACCCCGGACCACAACCCGGTCCACTGGGCCCAGGCCAAGGTGTATGCGGCGATCCTTGCGGCGCAGAAGGGTCTGCCGGAGATGGGGGTGCGGCTGACCTATTTTCAGGTGGACGACGAACGTTTGTTCCGGTTTGAGGAGCGGTACAGCGCCGGGGAACTGACAGATTTTTTCCTTGATCTGCTGTGGCAGTACGCTCCCTGGGCCAAGCGCAGCGCCGCCCACCACGAGGCGCGGGGTGCGGCGCTGCGCAAACTGACCTTCCCCTTTTCCGGATACCGGGCCGGCCAGCGGGAGATGGCAGCGGTGGTTTACCGGGCCATGCGGGACGGCAAGCGGGTGTTCTGCCAGGCGCCTACCGGCATCGGCAAGACCATGAGCGCGCTGTTTCCGACACTGAAAGCGCTGGGCGAGGGGCACGGCGAACGGGTGTTCTACCTGACCGCCCGCACCACCACCCGGCAGGCGGCCCGGGACGCGCTGGAACTGCTGCACCAGAACAGGGGTCCGCTGGAGCTAAACTATGTGGTGCTGACCGCCAAGGACAAGATCTGCCCCCGGGAGCATCGGGAGTGCAATCCGGAGGCCTGTCCGCTGGCCAGGGGGTATTTCGACCGGCGGCGGGACGCGCTGTGGCGGGCGCTGGAATACCGGCATTTTGACCGGGAGACCATTGAACGTCTGGCAGAGGAAGAACAGCTCTGCCCCTTTGAGTTTGGGCTGGATATCTCGCTCTGGTGCGATGTGATCGTGGGGGATTACAACTATCTGTTTGACCCCACCGCCCGGCTGCAGCGCTTTTTTGAAGGCGGCGACGGACAGAGCCTTTTCCTTGTGGACGAGGCGCACAATCTGCCTGACCGGGCCCGGGAGATGTACTCCAGCTGGCTGGAAAAGGAACCGCTCTACGCGCTGCGCAAGGCACTGGGCGGGCGTGGCAAGCTGGCCCGGGCGCTGGCGGCGCTGAACACCGCCTTTGTGGAGATTCGGCATGAAGGCGAGGAGAAGGAGACCCGCAGCTGGTTCACCGAAACCGCCCCGGAAGGTTTTCTCAAGGCGGCGCGGCATTGTACCACGCCGATGCAGCAGTGGCTGGAGGATCACCGGAGCGAGAGCGGCGGCGAACTGCACAGCCAGGTGCTGGACGCGTATTTTTCCCTCAAAGAGTTTCTGCGCACCGCCGAGCGGTACGACGAACATTACGCCACCCAGTACACCGCCGCGGGCAGCCGGGTGCGGGTGGAACTGGTCTGCCTGGATCCCAGCCTGTTTGTGGATGAGAGTCTGGCCCTGGGGCGGGGCGCGGCGCTGTTCAGCGCAACCCTGACCCCCCTGCCCTATTACCGGGATGTGCTGGGCTGCGGCGAAGCGTCGGCCGTGAATCTGCCCAGCCCCTTTGACACTGGGCGGATGGGGCTGTTCTGCGCGCTGGATGTGGACACCCGTTATGCACGGCGGGAGCAGAGCCTGGACCGGATAGCCGACTATCTGGCGGTGCTGGCCGCGGGACGCACGGGAAACTATCTGGCCTATTTCCCCAGCTACGGGTATATGGAGCAGGTGCGTGAACGGTTCAGCGCCCGGCATCCGGAGGTGCAGATCCTGGTGCAGGACAGCGGCATGACCGAGGAACAACGCGCTGCTTTTCTGGATCGCTTTCAGGAAGAACCTGCCCAGACGCTGCTGGGCTTTTGCGTGATGGGCGGGGTATTCGGGGAAGGGATCGATCTGGCGGGAAGCCGTCTGATCGGCACCGCCGTGGTGGGAGTGGGTCTGCCCCAGGTGAATCCCCGACAGGAGATGCTGCGGGACTATTTTACCCGCACCCGGGAGGACGGTTTCGCCTACGCCTACCAGTATCCCGGCTTCAACAAGGTGATGCAGGCGGCCGGGCGGGTGATCCGCACCCCGGAGGACCGGGGTGTGGTGCTGCTGCTGGACAGCCGGTTCGGCACACCGGGCTACCGGCGGCTGTTCCCCGGCTATTGGCGGCATTGCCGGGACCTGCGCGGCACCGACACGCTGGCAAAGGCGCTGGCAGCGTTCTGGGCCGGAGAGACATGACAAAACAGGCAGACCGATTCGGTCCGCCTGTTTTGTTTTCCTTACAGAATGATGCAGATCAGGCCGGAACAGCCCTCGTTGATGACCCGTTCCAGTGTCTCCTGCAAGCGGGCGCGGGCCTCCTGAGGCATGTGCAGCAGTTTGTTCTGCAAGCCCTCGTTGACCAGCTCGTGCAGGCTCTTGCCGAAGATGTTGGATTCCCAGATCTTGAGCGGGTCCTGCTCGAAATCCTGCAGCAGGCTGAGCACCAGTTCCTCGCTCTGCCGTTCGGAACCGACAATGGGGCTGATCTCGGTGTGGATGGTGGCCTTGAGCAGATGGATGGAGGGGGCGCTGGCCCGCAGCCGCACCCCGTAACGGCCGCCCTGACGCACGATCTCCGGCTCCTCCAGATGCAGTTCGCTGATGGCGGGCATTACGATGCCGTAACCGGTAGCCTCCACCTGCTCCAGCGCGCTGCGGATCTTCTCGTACTCCCGCTTGGCTTTGGCCAGGCTGATCACACAGGGCAGCAGGCTGGTCTCATCGCAGACCTCCAGGCCGGTGGTCTCCCCCAGTACCCGATAGAAGATATCCGGTTCCAGCTGCAGGCGCATCCGAACGGTACCTTGCGCCAGGTCCATGCCGTCCACCGTCGCGCTGTTGACGTATTCGCACTGGAAGGAATCCGCACAAGCGGTCACGTCCTTCATCCGATCGATCTGTTCGGCCCACTCCCGCACGCCGGCGTACACCGCCTGCTGCAGCCAATGGTCCTCGTCCAGCATCGGGATCCAGCGGGGCATGGCGAAGGCGATCTCCCGCACCGGGAACTCATACAGCACGCTGGCCAGAATGGTTTCCAGCGCCGGCACATCCAGATCCACGCAGCTTATCGGCAGCACCGCGTGCCCGTATCGCTGCTGCATCTGTGCCGCCAGACGGCGGCTTTCCTCCGACTGGGGATCGGTGCAGTTGAGGAGTATAACAAACGGTTTTCCCAGTTCCTCCAGTTCCTGGATCACCCGCTGTTCCGCCGGCTCATACTTTTCCCGGGGAATGTCGCTGATGGAACCGTCGGTTGTGATGACCAGCCCAATGGTGGAATGGTCGCAGATCACCTTATGGGTGCCGGTCTCGGCGGCCTGGTCAAAGGGGATCTCCTCCTCAAACCAGGGGCTCTTGACCATCCGGGGATGGTCGTTCTCCTCGTGGCCCATGGCCCCCTCCACCATATACCCCACACAGTCAATCAGTCGGGTGCGAAAACTGCCGCCCCCTTCCAGTTCCACCGTGACAGCGGTCTCGGGCACAAATTTGGGTTCGGTGGTCATGATGGTACGCCCCGCGGCCGACTGGGGAAGTTCATCCCGCGCCCGCGCGCGGCGGGCCGGGTCGGTGATGCGGGGGATCACCAGCAGTTCCAGAAACTTTTTGATAAAGGTGCTTTTTCCGCTGCGGACCGGCCCCACCACGCCAATATAAATATCGCCTCCGGTGCGGGCCGCAATGTCCTGATACAGTTGCTCTCGAGCCATATACTGCGATACCTCCTCTTTTGTCAGCCCACTACCGGGATCAGAAGCCGCGCGGGCGCATCCAGATGGGGTTGTTCCAGCTGATTGGCCCGCAGCAGGGCTGCCGGCGATACGTGATACCGCTTGGCGATATGGAAAATATCCTCGCCCCCTTGGGCGTAGCAGATGCGCAGCGCCACGTCCGGATCACTCGGCTCCAGCGGTTCGTCGCAGGTCATTTCACTGACCACCGTCTGCTGACGGGCCCGGGCCATCAGGCCGGTGACCCGCAAGGTCAGATCCGCGGCCATTCCCCCGTTCTCCTTGCGGGCGGTGCACTGCACCACATCCGCCCAGCACTCGGCCCGGTATTCCTGGATCTGGCCTTCCCACACGTCCGGCAGCTGGTACTCGAAGGCCTTGTCGTAGCACTCGATCTCCCCCAGGCTGTTCAGACAGAGCACATGGGCGGTGCCCCGGCCCCGCAGCATGACCCCCGGGCCGGCCTGTGCGGCCTCCGCCGGGGCCAGGCTGGCAAAGCAGTACAGGATGCGGGCGTTCTCGTCCGGCAATGCCCCTTCCAGCGTCACACGCACGGTCTGGTCCACCGGGGATTCGATACGCTCCACCGTGACGGTCTTGTATTCCACCTGGGCGTTGTACTCGGTAGAGAAAGCGTCCTCCACCACCACACACTCCATCGGCCGCCAGACCCGCAGCCGCAGCATGGCGGTGACCGACACAGTGCCCGGCGTCTGGGGATTGGGGGCAGCCATCAGGGTACACCCCACCGGCTCCACATAGGCAAAGCAACGGCAATCCTCGGTGGCCCCGTCCACATCCACGATCTGATTGAACGGCACCGCTTTGCTGAGCTGTTCCAGATCACACCCGGGACCGGTGCGGTAGAGCACGCGGGCCTCCACCTCGCCCTTGACTACCGCTTTGCCGGAGAGCAGCCGCACCTCCTGCACCGTGGCCAGCCCGGTCACGTCCAGGACTGCCGCGGGCTGCGCCGGAAAGACGATCTCCTCCTCAGCGGTGATGAGTTTGTCCAGAGCCGCCACCGGCCGTGCACCGGTCAGGGTGGCGAGAAGCTGTTCGGCCCCGCTGCCCGACAGAGCCGTGATCACCGGCTGTTCCTGCCGCAGGGTAAGGGTCACATTCAGCGAAAACGCTCCCCGCACGTCCACCCGGCGCTGGTTCACCGCCCGGCAGTTGAGATACTCCACCTCGCCACCGGTGTGGACCTGGCAGCCACCGTACTCCGGCGCGGGCAGATCCAGCGTTTTGGTGAAGGGCAGTTTCTGCTCAGTCTGGCACAGGTTCTGTTGCTCGTCCGACTGGTAGAACACCACACACCGCAGATAGCCGTCCAGGGTCAGCCGCCCGCCGCTGGTCTGTGTCTGCAGCACTACCGGCCGCACCTGGCACTTCACGATCTTGAACACCTGCGGCAGATAGTCCGGGATCAGGATCTCGGTCTCGATGGGAAGCTCGGTCTTTGTATCGCACACTCCGCCTGCCGCCGTCAGGGTGTCTCTGAACACCTTTAATTCCATAGTTTCGCCCCTTTCGCGCGTTTCTATGGCCATGTATATGAGCGGTGCGGACAGGATATGCAGACAAGGCCTGCCCCCGATTGGCAAAAAAAGAAAGGCGCGCCCATCAGAGGACGCGCCCCGGTCTGCCACCGTGTATGCGGCAGGCTCAGTTGTCTCGATTGATGTGGAAGATGGCCCGCAGAATACCCGCCAGAAACTTCGGACTTTTAATGACCACTACCTGCATGGATGTTTCCCCGCTTTCTCCCGTCTGGGTGATGTTGGATATTCCATACTATGCAGCGGCGGGCAAAAGGTGCAACGTTCGCAAAAGCGGCGTTCAGTCCGCCCGTGTGCAGATCACCGCAAGAGCGCCGTGCGCCAAACGAATCGTGACAGGGCCGCCCTCGGCCATCCACTCGTTGCTGACCCCCAGCGGAAAATCCGGGTGCAGGGTCGCGTCCTGCAGCGGATAAAACGCGCCTTGTACGCAGACCCCCTCCGCCGTGCCTTCCAACGGGAACAGGGAAAAATACTGCCAATCCTCCCGTTCCAGCGTCAAAGCGGAACCGGGCAGCAGAAAGCGGATCTCACTATGCTCGTCCGCAAGCAAAACCTGGACCCCCCGCTTTTGCAGCCACAGACCGGTGGACAGATTGGCCAGGGTGTGTTCCAGCCGCGCCCCGCCCAGCGCGCCCAGGATCGTGACCCGATCCGCGCCCCGCTCCACCGCCAGGCGGGCGGCGTACTGGGTATCGGTATCATCCTTTACGTGGGGCAGCACCACGGTATCTCCCTCGGGCGGCGGGGGGGCGGAATCAAAATCCCCCACCACCAGGTCTGGCTGCAGGCCCAGCCGCTGCAGATTGCGCCAGCCCGCATCACAGGCGACCAGATGGCAGCCCGGCGTGATATACCGGCGCATGGTCTCCCCCACCGGGCAGGCGGAGACAATGACCCAATCCTCCATAGCTTCTCCTTTCCGGGTTCTAAACCCGCAAAAGCCCGGCGGAGTTGTTTTCTCCGCCGGGCTTTGGTTATTTTTTGATCTCCCAGCTTTTTACGTCCTTGACCTCGTCGTAGATGGCGCAATAACTTTCATATCGGCTGGGGCTGATCTTGCCCGCCTGCAGGGCTTCACGCACCGCGCATCCCAATTCTGAGCGATGCGAACAGCCGGTGAACCGGCACTTGCCCAGATACGGGGCAAACTCCGGAAAGGCATATTCCAGATTCTCTTTGGGAATATAGCAGGCTCGTTCCAGATCCAGGCTGGCAAAGCCCGGCGTGTCCGCGATACGTCCGCCCAGGGACTCGAAGATCTCCACCTCCCGGGTGGTATGACGGCCGCGCCCCAGTTTCTGGCTGATGGCGCCGGTCTGACGGGCCAGTTCCGGTGACAGGGCGTTCAGCAGCGTGGACTTGCCCACCCCGGAGTTGCCGCAGAAAGCACACAGATGACCGGCGATCCGCGCCCGGATGTCGTCCAGCCCCGCACCGGTGGCGTGGTCCACCCGGATGCAGGGAATACCCGCCTTCTCATAGGCAGCGGCCAACTGTTCGTCGCTGGCCAGATCCCCTTTGGTGATGACAAGCACCGGTTCAGCGTCCTTGTCCACCGCAATGGCGGACAGCTTATCCAGCACCAGGGTGCTGGGCGCGGGCTGCACGGTACTGGCCACGATGAACAGCACATCCAGATTGGCGATGGGCGGGCGCACAAACACGTTCTTTCGCGGGCCGATGGCCGCGATCACACTGGCACCCTGCTCCTGTTCCAGGGTCACGGTGTCCCCCGCCACCGGGGTGATCCGCTGCTTGCGAAAGATGCCTTTCGGTTTACACTCCACAATACCCGCGTCGGTCTTTACATAGTAAAAGCCGCCGATGCTCTTGGAAATATATGGTTCCATGGCCGCCTCAATCCTCGTTGTCTTTATTCGGGTCCGCGGCCGGAGTAGTCTGCGGCGTCGCGGTCACAGCCGGTGCAGCAGTGGGCTTGGGCGTGGCGGTGGGAACAGGGGTCGGCGTTGGGGTCGGAGACGGAGTCGGTGTGGGTTCGGGGGTCGGCTCCGGCGTGGGTTCCGGCCCCATGGAGACCACCACATCCACACGGGAATTCCAGTTGGCCTCGGTGCCGGGATCCTTGCTCTGGCTGATGATCACATCCACGGGATATTCGTCGCTGTATTCGGTGGTCTGCAGGCCCAGGGTAAGCATCTTGTTCTGCAATGCCGTGGTGGCCTCTGCCACAGTCAGGCCACGCAGATCCGGTACCGTTGTGGTGGTATCCACCTCTTCACGGCTCACGATCAGACGCACCTGGGTGCCCACCGCCACCTCGGTGCCGGCCTCCGGCTCGGTGCGGATCACTGTGCCCACCGGATAGTTCGCGTCCACCTGAGGCGTAATGCTGACCACCAGGCCCTGCCCCTGCAGCCGATCGGTCGCGTCCTCGGAGGTCATGCCGTACACGTCCTCCACATTCACGATCTCGGTGCCTTTGCTGACCTTGAGGGTCACGGTCTGCCCCTCCTTGACGGTGCGGGGCGGACGGGGGCTCTGGCTGTACACCTGGCCGGCCGGATACTGGGAGTTGTATTCCTCCTCAAACACGATATTGAACTTGTCATATTCCGGGTTGTTCTCGATCTCCTGGCGGGTCATGCCCACGAAGCTGACCAGATCCACATCCGCCCGGTTACTGAACAGCGGATTGCTGGAATTGGTGAAGATGATCACGCACAGGATGGCGGAGCCGATCGCGAACGCAGCGGCCATGCCAGCCAGGATCGGCAGGGTGTAATTTTTGCGTTTTTTCTTTTTGGGAGCGGGGCGGCGGGACCCCGACGGAGCGGGCCGACCCCCGGATTTGGACTGTTTCACCACTTTGTCAATATACCTCTCTGCCTGTGTATCCTGCAAGTACTCATACTCAAACCGGATACTGGGATTTTGCTTGAATTCCTCCAGATCCATCAACATGGCCCGGGCGCTGGGATACCGGTCGGCCGGGTCTTTTGCCATAGCCCGGGCGGTGATCGCCTGCAAGCCTTCCGGCACCTGGGGCGCCACCTCCCCCAGCGGGATGGGATTGTCGGAAATCTGCTTGATGGCCACGGACACGGCGCTGTCCGAGGTAAAGGGCAGACGGCCGGCCAGCATTTCGTAGAGCATTACGCCCACCGAATAGATGTCGGTCCTGGCGTCGGTCACTTCGCCGCGGGCCTGTTCCGGGCTGATATAATGCACCGATCCGATGGCTTTTTCGCTGACCACCTGGCTTTCCGCCCGGGAAAACCGCGCGATGCCGAAGTCCATCACCTTGATGCTGCCGTCCGCCAGCAGCATGATATTCTGCGGTTTGATATCCCGGTGAACAACTCCCTTGCTGTGAGCGTGGTCCAATGTTTCCAGGATCTGGGTGATAAAGTGCACCGCCTCTTTCCAGGTGAGGGGTCCGCCCCGCTGGTTCAGATATTCCTTCAAGGTGATGCCGTCGATATATTCCATCACGATATACTGGATCTTGTCGCTCACCGACACATCGTATACCTTGACGATGTGCGGATGGTCCAGAATCGAAATCGCTTTGGATTCATTTTTGAACCGCTGAACCAGTTCGGCGTTTTCCATGAATTCCGGCCGCAGGATCTTTACGGCCACGACCCGATTCTCCTTCAGGTCCAGCGCGCGGTACACGTTGGCCATACCGCCTACACCGATCAGCCCTTCCAACAGGTAACGACCGTCCAGCCGTTTGCCGATCACATGTTCCAGATTGTCCATTCTAAAAAAACCTCCCTGCGCAGGGCGCGCTGTGAAAGAAAACGTGGCGGCAGACGATACGACCGACCCAAATTCCGGGAGGATCGCGCGCCGCCTGCGGATTCATCCCCAGCCTGTCAAGGCGCGGGGGCAACCGGTTCCACACCGATCAGCAGCACCGTAATATTGTCCTGGCCGCCGCGTTCCAGCGCCTTGGCCACCAACGCGTCCGCCGCCTGATAGAACGGCACCTCGGTCAGGATCCTTGCCATGGTCCGGTCGCTGACCGGATTGCTCAGGCCGTCGCTGCACATGAGCAGCACATCTCCCGGCCGCACCGCGCACTCGCCGGTCTCCACCTCCACGGACGGATTGACGCCCAGCGCGCGGGTGATAATGTTTTTCTTGGGATGGGTCGCCGCCTGCTGGGCGGTGATGGCGCCATTTTCCACCAATTCCTGCACCATGGAATGATCGCGGGTCAGCTGGCGAAGTTCTCCGGCGCGGAACAGGTATACCCGGGAGTCTCCCGCGTGAAACAGCCAGGCGTGGCCCCCGCGCACCAGCGCGCCGGCCACGGTGGTACCCATGCCGGCGTGTTCCGGGAAACGGCTGGCCTCCTCGTAGATCCGGCGGTTTGCCTGCTGGACCGCCTGTTGCAGGAACTGGGTTTCCTGCCCGGGGACAACGTCGTCAAGGCTCTGGTCGAAATACTCTTCCAGCGCCTGAGCCGCCAGTTGTGAGGCCAGCTTGCCGGAATTCGCTCCGCCCATGCCGTCGCAGATCAGGCCCCAAACCGTATCATCCGGCAGACGGGCGGCCCGATAGTTGTCCTGATTTTCCATCCGGCCGTAGCCGATATCGGTTTTGGCTGCCAGTTTCATGGAGCTGCCTCCTTGGATGGTTTTTGTGCTTCCTCCCGCCGCAGCTGCCCGCAGGCAGCGCTGATGTCGCTGCCCAGGCGGCGGCGCACCGTGGCGTTGACCCCCAGCCGGGTCAAGGTCTGCTGAAACCGACGCACATTCTCCGCGTCGGTAGCGGAATACGGGCTGCCGTCCACGGGATTGATGGGAATCAGGTTCACATGCGCCCCCATCCCCCGGATCAGGTCGGCCAGTTGCCGGGCGGTGGCGTCGCTGTCGTTGACCCCCCGCACCATGGAATATTCAAAGCTGATCCGGCGGCCGGTGATCTTCTGGTACCGGCGGCAGGCGGCAATCAGTTCCCGGATCGGGTAGGCGTCGTTCACCGGCATCATGCTGCTGCGCATGGCGTCGTTGGGCGCATGCAGCGAGATGGACAGGGTGAGCTGCAGCTTCTTTTCCGCCAACCGGTCGATCATCGGCACAAGGCCGCAGGTGGACAGGCTGATGTTGCGCATGCCGATGTTGGCCCCCTCTTCCGAGGAGATGATGGACAAGAAATCCATCACGTTATCAAAGTTATCCAGCGGTTCCCCGATGCCCATCAGCACGATATGGGAGATGCGCTCTCCAATATCCCGCTGGGCCGTGTACAGCTGGGCGGCGATCTCGCCGGCCTCCAGGTTCCGCACCCGACCTGCCTGGGTAGAAGCGCAAAACCGGCAACCCATCCGGCAGCCTACCTGGGTAGACAGGCAGATGGTATTGCCGTACTTGTACCGCATGACCACCGACTCGATGCAGTTGCCATCCTCCAGCGCGAACAGGTATTTGACCGTTCCGTCCTTGGACTGCTGGCGTCGCCGGATAACAGGCGCGGCAATATAGTACTGCTCCTCCAATGTCTTCAGCAGCGCTTTAGGCTGATCGGTCATAGCGGAAAACTCCGTGACCTGCTTTTGATGCAGCCAACGGTAGACCTGCCCGGCCCGAAAGGCGGGCTGGCCCAGCGCCGCCAGCGTTTCAGCCAGCCGCGGCCGCGTCAGGGAGGAAATGCAGTTCTTGCTCATTGTATCACAATCTTTCCAATGTTGCTATGAAAAATCCGTCGAAACCGGTCTCGTCTGGGAAAACGGTCATGCCAAACGGGCCGGTCTGCGCCCGGGCGGGGCGGTAGGAAGGCTCCAGGAGCCGGAAACGCGCCCCCGACTCACCGGACAAAAACTGTTCCAGCTGGTATTCGTTCTCCTGGGGGTTCAGGGTGCAGGTGGAGTAGACCAGACGCCCTCCCCGTTTTACATAACGAGCGGCGGTGTCCAGAATCTTCGCCTGCAACAGGCAAAGCGCCGGCAGGTCCGCCAGTTCCTTATAGCGCAGATCCGGCTTTTTGCGCAGCACGCCCAGCCCTGAGCAGGGTACGTCGCAGAGCACACGGTCCGCTTCCCGCAGATCCGGCTGCCAGACCGAGGCGTCGGCACAGGCGGTATCGGCGCACTCTACGCCGCACCGCTCCAGCGCCCGCTGAATCAGCGCCACCCGATTTTCAGAGGCATCCCGGCTGCACAGACGGCCGGTATTCTCCATCTGTTGGGCCAAGAGCAGGGTTTTGCCGCCGGGCGCGGCGCACAGATCCAGCACCTTCTGGCCAGGCTGCGCGCCCAGGCTCAAAGCCGCCAACTGGCTGGACAGCCCCTGCACATGGAACAGTCCTTCCGCGAAAACGTCGCTCTGGGCAGGCGAGCCGTCAAAAACGGCAAGCAGGCTGTCGGGCAAGGGGCCGGGGCGGCAGGGCACTCCTTCGCTTGTAAGGCGTTCCGCCAGCTGCTTTGCGGTGGTGCGCAGGGTGTTGACCCGCAGAGCGGTCTCCCGGCAAGGGGATGCGAAGGAGCGCAGAAGTTCCTCGGTGTGGGTCGGATAGGCGGCCAGATACAGCCGCACGATCGGTTCCGCCACCGAATATTGTACCGACAGACGGGCTGCCCGGTTGGGAAATTTGGCTTTGGACGGATCCTTGGACGGGGCGCGGCGCAATACCGCGTTGACCAGCCCGGCGGCGCTGGAACATCCCAACTGGCGTACCAGGGAAACCGATTCATTGACCGCCGCGGCAGGCGGCACCTGCATATACACGATCTGGGCAAGACCTGCCCGCAGCACCGCCCGCACCGGCGGATCCAGGCGGGCCACCGGACGGTTCAGACACTGGCGAAGTTGCCAGTCCAGGGTGATCTGATGTTCCAGAACGGTGTAGAAGATGGCGGTGCAAAAAGCCTTGTCCCGCCCGGTCAGTCCGCTGCGGCGCAGCCGGCCGTCCAGCACCAGGTTGGAATAGCCCGCTTTTTCCTGGTGGAGCAGCGCCTCCACCGCCGTGCGCCGCGCGCTGTTCACAGGCTGTCCCCCACCCGGAACCGCCGTCCGGCGGCCCAGGCAGAGCCCTCCATCGGTTTGCCGCCCTCCGGCACCACCTGCAGCAGCTGCAAAGCGCCCTGCCCACAGGCCACAGTCAGGGGTTTCACCGCCAGAACGGTGCCGGGCGCTTCACCGGCGCTGGTGGCGACACGGCTGGCCAGAACCTTGATCTTCTTGCCGCCGTATTCAAAGAAGGCCACCGGCCAGGGATTCATCCCCCGCACCAGGTTGTGCAGCCGGGCAGCGTCCTCATCAAAAGTAAACCGCGCCATCTCCTTGCGCAGAGGCGGCGCCAGGGTGGCCGCCGCGTTATCCTGCGGCACAGGGGTCAGCGCATCGAACCGGGCCAGCGCGTCCAGCAGGGTTTCGGCGCCCAGAGCGGTGATCCGCTCAAACAACTCGCCGCTGGTCTCCTCCGGGCCGATGGACGCGGGGCGAACCAGGAGAATATCGCCGGTGTCCAGCCCCTCGTCCATCTTCATGATGGTCACGCCGGTCTCGGCGTCGCCGTTGAGCACCGCCCACTGCACCGGCGCGGCGCCCCGGTATTTGGGCAGCAGGGACACATGCAGATTGATGCAGCCCCGGGGCGGGATAGCCAGCACCTCCGGCGGCAGGATGCGGCCGTAGGCCACCACCACGATAATCTCGGGTTCCAGGGCGCGGATCTGCGCCTGTATCGCCTCATCCCGCAGGGTGACCGGCTGGAACACCGGTGTGCCGTGGGCCAGTGCCACCTGCTTGACCGGCGGCGCGGTGAGCACCTGTTTGCGGCCTACCGGTTTGTCCTGCCGGGTGAACACGCCGCAGAGGGTATGCCCCGCCTCATACAGAGCTTGCAGACAGTGGGCCGCGATATCCGGCGTACCCATAAACAGGATGCGCATTATTCCTCTCCGTTCTCGTCGATTTCTTCTTCGTCCTCGTCCTCATAGAAATGGTCGGCCAGATCCAGAATGGTCACGCCGTCCAGATGGTTGGTCTCATGGCAGATGCACCGGGCCAGCATCTCCTCAGCCTCCAGTTCAAAAGGTTTTCCGTGCCGGTCAAAGGCGCGTACCTTTACACGGCGGGGGCGGCTGATGGCCGCGTTGCGCCCCGGGAAGGACAGGCAACCCTCATAGAGCATGACCTCCTCCTCGCTGCGTTCCAGGATCTCCGGGTTGACGAACTCCAGATACTTGGGCTCATACCCCTCCGGCACGGTGCCGTCCTCCGGCAGATCCCGCTCATCCAGGCTCACGAATACCCGGCGCATGACCCCCACCTGGGGCCCGGCCAGGCCGTAACCCTCGGCGTCGGCCAGGGTCTCGATCATATCGTCCAGCAGTGTGGCCAGACGGTCGTCAAAGTTGGTCACCGGACGGCAGACCTTTTTCAGAATGGGATCGCCGTCCTGTACGATGGTACGCAGAGCCATAGTTATCTCTCTCCTTTTTGAGCGGACGGATCACAGATCGCCGTCCGCATTAAAATCCAGTGTGACCGCGGCCCGGGCGGGCAGGCCTTCCTCCCCGTAACGGGCGAGGACGGCGCGCATCAGGGCGCGGAAGTCGTGGGTGTTGCGGCATTTGATGGTCAGCTTGAACCGGTACAGGTCCTTGACCATAGCCACATTCATGGGCGCCGGACCCAGCACCCGCAGCGGCATCCGGGGCCAGTCCCGCCGGGCCAATTCGGCCAGGATGGCGGAAAAGCGGGCGGCAGCGGCCAGTGCCGGACCTTCTTTTTCCCCGGAAAAGCCCACCATACACAGATCGCAGAAGGGCGGGTACAGGCAGATCTGCCGGAATCCGATCTCCTCTTCAAAAAACGCTTCATAATCCTGCCGGGCCGCCAGCTGCAGCACCGGATGCCCGGGGCTGAGCGTCTGGATGATGGCCCGGCCGGGATACTCGGCCCGGCCGCCCCGCCCCACCACCTGGGTGATCAGGCTGAACACCGTTTCATAGGACCGGTATCCCTGGCTGAAGAGCAGCGAGTCGATGCCCAGCACCCCCACCAGGGTGACCTTTTCAAAATCCAGACCTTTGGCCACCATCTGGGTGCCCAGCAGGATGTCGTATTCGCCGCGGGCAAAGCGGGCCAGTAGCTGTTTGTGGGCGTTTTTGCGGCTGGTGGAATCCTGGTCCATCCGCAACACACGGGCCTCGGGAAACAGGTTGGCCAGTTCCTCCTCCACCCGCTGGGTACCGAACCCGGTATACAGCAGCTTCCCGCCGCACTGGGGGCAGACGGTGGGGGCCGGTTTCAGCGTTTTGCCGCAGTAATGGCAGAGCATCTGCCCCTGGGCCTTGTGATAGACCATCGGCACGCTGCAGGAGGTACACTTGAGGGCGGCCCCGCAGTCCTGACACAGGGCCACGGTGCGGTATCCCCGGCGGTTGAGCAGCAGGATGGTCTGCTGGCCGTTTGCCAGATTTTCCCGGATCGCGTCGGCCAGCGGCTGGCTGATGTCCTCCGGGTTCCCGGCGGCTACCTCCGCCCGCATATCCACGATCTGCACCGGCGGCAGCGGCTGGCCGGCGTATCGATGGGTAAGCCGCACCAGCTGATAGCGGTCCTGCCGGGCGGCCCGGTAATAACTCTCTATGGAGGGGGTGGCGCTGGCCAGCAGCAACAGCGCGCCGCTGTCCGCCGCCCGCAGCCGGGCCACGTCCCGGGCGTCAAACCGGGGGCTGGATTCCGAGCGATAGGTGTGTTCCTGTTCCTCGTCGATGATGAGAAGCCCCAGATTTTGCAGCGGCGCAAAGACGGCGCTGCGGGTCCCCACCACGATCTGTGCTCCCCCCTGCTGGATCATCCGCCACTGAAGCAGCCGTTCGGTATGGTTGAGGGCGGAGTGCTGCACCGCCACCCGGCTGCCGAAGTTCTCCTTCAGCCGGCGGATCATCTGGGGGGTCAGGCTGATCTCCGGCACCAGCACCAGAGCGGTGCGCCCCAGCACCAGCGCATGCCGGATCAGTTCCAGAAACACCAGCGTCTTGCCGCTGCCGGTGACGCCATACAGCAGAGCCGCGTGGGGCTTTTTGGCCTCCAGCGCGGGCAGCAGCGCCTCCAGGGCGGCCTGCTGCTCATCGGTAAGGGTGATCTTCTCGTCGGTGAGCGGGATGTGGGCGTACAGGTCCAGGGTCTTGTCCACCTGCTCTTTGGCCAGCATCCCTTTTTTCACCAGGTTGTCCGCCACGGCGGCGGACACGCCGCCCTGCTGCAGTTCTTCCCCGGTCAGCGGGCCGTCCCGCAGCAGCTGCATGGCCAGGATCTGGGTGGGGGTGGGACGGGGCTTTTCCGGCAGCGGCGCCAACAGCCGATACTGGGGCTGGGTGTGGCGTACCAGCTGCTTTTGCAGCACCGGGCGGCCGTCCTGGAATGCGGGACGGTACTGGGCCCCGTAGGGAATGACCGTTTTCACCGCCTCGTACCAGGTACAGAAGGTGCGCTCATGCAGAAACTCCACCAGGCGAAGCAGATCGGGGGTCAGGCAGGCGCTTTCCGGCGCGGCGTCGTACAACGGCTTGATTCGGGCGGAGAGTTCCTCGCTCTCCCCCTCTGCCAGCACCACCGCCATCCGGGGTTTATCCCCTCGGCCGAACGGCACCAGCACCATCCCGCCTACCGGCACCCGGCCTTCCAGTTCCGGCGGGACCCGGTAGGTATACAGTTTATCAAAATGAAGGGTGGCGTTGTTCACCGCCACTTGCACGGTATGCGGCAATCGCTGCCCCTTTCCGGGCTGATCGGGTCAGCCCTCTTGTCTTGCCCGGATGATCTCGTACAACTGCCGGGCGCAGTCATCCACCTCCCGGTTGACGACGGTGGCGGTGTACTGATCCGCCAGGGCCAGTTCCTCCCGGGCGCGGGCCAGCCGGCCCTGAATGGCTTCCTCGCTCTCGGTGCCGCGGCCCCGCAGACGATGCTCCAGTTCTTCCAGGCTGGGAGGCGCCACAAAAATGGTGGTGGCCTCCGGGTACAGGCGGCGGATGTTACCCGCGCCCTCCACCTCGATCACCAGCACCACCGTGATGCCCTGCTCAATGCGCCGGTCCACCTCGGACTTGGGGGTGCCGTAGTAGTTGCCGCAATAGCAGGTGTGTTCCAGAATCTCCCCGGCGGCCAGTTTCTGCTCAAACTGTTCCCGGGTCATATAATAGTAGTTTACCCCTTCCGCCTCGCCGGGGCGCATGGCCCGGCTGGTGGCGGAAACCGAGACCTCAATCTCGGGATGCAGCTGCCGCAGACGGTTGACGACTGTATCCTTGCCGGAGCCGGAGGGCCCGGACACAACCACCAGATATCGGTCCTTATTCATCTTCCAACTCCTCGTCCAGGCCTTCCTCATTGTCGTTGTCGTTCAGGCGGTTGGCCACCGTTTCAGGCTGCACCGCCGACAGGATCACATGGTCGGAATCCATGATAATCACCGCGCGGGTGCGGCGGCCGTAGGTGGCGTCGATCAAAGCGCCTTTGTCCCGGGCTTCCTGCACAATGCGCTTGATGGGGGCGGACTCAGGGCTCACGATAGCGATCAGCCGGTTGGCGCTGACCATGTTCCCGAATCCTATATTGATAAGTTTCATGATAGCTCCCCTTTATTATTCAATGTTCTGAACCTGCTCGCGGATCTTTTCGATCTCGGCTTTCATCTCCACCACCAGCCGGGTGATCTCCAGATCCTGGCACTTGGAGCCGATGGTGTTGGTCTCCCGGTTCAGTTCCTGGGTGAGGAAATCCAGCTTGCGGCCCACAGCGCCCGGCGCAGCCAGAATCTGCCGATACTGCTGGATATGGCTGCGCAGCCGCACCGTTTCCTCGTCCACAGCGGTCTTGTCCGCAAAGATGGCCGCCTCGGTCAGGATGCGGGCCTCGTCGATGGAGCGGTCCTCCAGCAAGGGCTGCAGGCGGGCGTACAGGCGTTGGGTATAGGTTTCCACCCGGCCGGCACTGTCCTGTTCCACCAGCCCCACATCGGTTTCCAGAGTGTCCAGCCGGGACAGGATGTCCGCCTCCAGCTTGGCCCCTTCTGCCGTGCGCATGGCAAGGAAACTGTCCAGCGCCATGCGGCAAACGGTTTCCACATCGGCGGCCAGCTGTTCCTCGTCCACCTGGGCATGGCGGACCGCCAGCACGTCCGGGAATCGGGCCAGCATGCCGGCGCTGACATCGCAGGCCACGCCGCAGCCCTCCGAGATCTGCCGCAGAGCTTCCAGGTAGCTGCGGGCCAGCGGCAGGTCCGGCTGGACCTCCACATCGCTGACACCGATGGTCTGCAGCTGGAGACTCAGTTCCACCTTTCCCCGGCTGATGGAGCCGGACAGCAGTTTTTTCAGCCGGTCGTCCAGATACAGACAGGCCCGGGGAAGCCGGGAGGAATACTCAAAATACCGTGAATTGACGCTGCGGATCTCCACGGTCAGATCCCGCCCGTTGAGAACCGCCTTGCCCCGGCCATAGCCGGTCATGCTCAGCGCCATAGCACACCGCCTTTCTTGTGGTTGTTTGGCAAGGTATATCGCCCGGAGTTCAAAGCCCCCCCTGGATATACTCAGGGATATTTTACTCTTTTTGCCAGGGTTTTGCAAGGCGCGTCGGGCGATCCGATCAAAAGGCCGCAAAATCTGTGCGCCTGTCAGAAAAGTGCCACTGGAAGTATTGACAAAGTATTATCTGCTTTGCTATTGTAAAGTTATAAATATGATGCGGCCGTGTTCTTCTGCGCGGCTTTGCCCGCTACCGGGGACCCGGCGGCCGATCCTTGCGAGTTTTGGGGAGGTGCCTGTCATGGAAGTGCGTTATTTTAAGGAACCCAGCCGGTTTTTGACCCGGGATCTGGAGTTCAAGGTATATGGACAAGGCGGCCAGCCTTGTATCGCGTTTCCCTGCGAAGGCGGGCGGTTCTACGATTTCGAGGACAATGGAATGGTGCAGGCGGTAGCGCCCTTTCTGGATGAAGGGCGTTTGCTTCTGATCACCGTGGACAGCATTGACCAGGAGAGTTGGAACGGGGGCGGGCCTGCCCGGCCCCGGATTGAGATGCAGGAGCGCTGGCACAACTATATCTGTGAGGAGATCGTGCCCCGGGCTCTGGATCTGGCCAACTGGAACGGCCGAGTGTTGACCGTTGGGTGCAGTCTGGGGGCGCTGCACGCGGTCAATTTGTATCTGCGCCGGCCCGACCTGGCGCGCGGCGCAATCGGCCTGTCCGGCATATACAGCGCCGGCTATTTCTTTGACGGCTATATGGACGATCTGGTCTACCGCAACAGCCCCATGGATTACATGGCCCACATGCCTGCTGATCATCCGTATATACCGATTCTGCGTGAACAGGGAAAACTGATCCTCTGCGCAGGACAAGGAGCCTTTGAACAGGACGCGCTGGCCAGCACGCAGGAATTGACCCATATTTTGCGGGAACTGGATGTGAACGTCTGGAAAGACGTCTGGGGGGCCGATGTTGTCCATGACTGGCCCTGGTGGCGCAAGCAATTCCCCTACTTTCTGCGCAACCTGCTGGATACCGGCAGTTAAAGAAAGCCCGTCCGCGCGTTTCGCGCGGGCGGGCTTTGCTCTTTGCGGTCAGGTGTGGTATACTGACAGGGATAACCTCACACCTCCGCGTTGTTTGCGCGGAATCCAGACAGACAGGTGGAAACGATATGCGATATGGTTTTATCCGGGCGGCGGCGTCGTCCCCCGCTCTGCGTGTGGCGGATTGCGATTTTAACGCAGAGAATTTGATCAAGGCGCTCCGGCAGGCCCACGAGCAAGGGGTGCAGCTGCTCTGCACACCGGAACTTGGGATCACCGGCTATACCTGCAGCGACCTGTTTTTTCAGGATACGCTGCTGCGGGGTGCCAAGAAAGCGCTGCTTCGGATCGTGCAGGCCAGCACCGGGCTGGACCCGGTGCTGCTGGTGGGGCTGCCTCTGGCGGTAAACCAAAAACTGTACAATTGCGCGGCGGTGGTGCATGACGGCAGGCTGCTGGGGTTTGTCCCGAAAAGCCATCTGCCCAATTATGCCGAGTTCTATGAGCGGCGCCAGTTTACCCCCGCGCCGGCGGAGACCTTTCCGGTGGATTTTGACGGCCAGCCGGTCCCCTTTGGCACCCGGCTGTTGTTCCGCTGCCGGCAGCTGCCGGAGTTCTGTTTCGGGGTGGAGATCTGCGAGGATCTGTGGGCGCCGCTGCCCCCCAGTGTGGAACACGCGCTGGCGGGCGCTACCGTGATCGCCAACCTGTCGGCCAGCAATGAGACGGTGGGAAAGGCCGACTACCGGCAGCGGCTGGTGGCCGGGCAATCCGCCCGGTTGCTCTGCGGGTATCTGTACGCCGACGCCGGGTGGGGAGAATCCAGCACTGATCTGGTGTTCGCCGCCCACAACCTGATCGCGGAAAACGGGGCTCTGCTGGCGGAAAGCCCGCCGTTCGGCACCGGGTATGCCGCCACCGAATTGGATGTACAGCGGCTGGAGGCCGAACGGCAGCGAAACACCTCCTTCGCCCCGGCAGGAAGAGAGCGGTATCAGGAAATTCTTTTTGATATGGAGTTGCGGGATATTTCCCTCACCCGCCCGGTAAATCCCGCTCCGTTTGTGCCCGCCGATGAAACACGGCGCGCCGAGCGGTGCGAACTGATCCTGAACATTCAAAGCCATGGTCTTGCCAAACGGCTGGATCACGCTCACGCCCGTTGCGCCGTGATCGGCATTTCCGGCGGGCTGGACAGCTGCCTGGCCTTGCTAGTGGCGGTGCGGGCCTTTCGCCTGCTGGGCCGCGACCCGAAAGGCGTACTGGCGGTGACCATGCCCTGTTTCGGCACCACAAAACGGACCCGTGCGAACGCGGAGACCCTCTGCCGGGAGTTGGGGGTCAGTTTCCGGGAGATCAATATTGCGGCCACGGTGCGCAGCCATTTTGCCGATATCGGCCATTCCGAGGATTCACTGGATGTGACCTACGAGAACGGACAGGCCCGGGTGCGCACGCTGGAACTGATGGATCTGGCAAACCAGCAGGGCGGCCTGGTCATCGGCACCGGCGATCTGAGCGAACTGGCGCTGGGCTGGGCCACTTACAACGGCGATCACATGAGTATGTACGGGGTGAACGCCGGTATCCCGAAAACACTGGTGCGGCATATCGTGGCCTATGAGGCGTCCCAGGCGGCCAGCCCGGAACTGCGCCGGGTGCTGCTGGATATTCTGGACACGCCGGTCAGCCCGGAGCTGCTGCCGGCGGATCCGAACGGTCAGATTGCCCAGCAGACCGAGCAGCTGGTGGGGCCCTATGAACTGCACGATTTCTATCTCTACCATGTGCTGCGGTTCGGCTTTGGTCCCGCGAAAATCCTGCATCTGGCCAAATCCGCCTTTGCCGGCCGCTACGATGACGCAGTGTTACTGCACTGGCTGGAGAATTTCTATCGTCGGTTCTTTGTGCAGCAGTTCAAGCGCAGCTGCTTGCCGGACGGCCCCAAGGTGGGATCGGCTGCCCTTTCCCCCCGTGGAGACTGGCGGATGCCCAGCGACGCTTGCAGCACATTGTGGCTGGCGGAACTGGAACAGATCAAACAGCAATAATACGCCTATCTGCCGGGTACAGAGTTACGCATTGCCTCTGTACCCGGTGTTTTTCTACCCGTATACGGAACACGCGGAACCGTGTTCATTATTCGCTCTGAATGGGTTGACGTTTGTTTACCTGTTTTCGTATACTATAGTTGCAGGTAGTCAACTGTTTACCATTGGGGGGAAGTTTATGAAAGCATTGCGATTGTCCGACAGCGAATGGACCTTAATGAATGTGTTGTGGGAACACGCCCCCTGCACCATCACCCAATTGGTGGCCTTACTTCAGGGGGAGACCGGCTGGACCAAGCATACCGTGATCACCATGCTCTCCCGCCTGGGCGCCAAGGGGGCGGTGTGGTACGAGGAAGGAGAGCGCGCCAAGCGGTTTTATCCCACTATTGACCGGGCCGATACCCAGCGCCAGGAGACCCGCAGCTTCCTCTCCCGCCTGTATGGAGGGAGTTTGAAGCTCATGGTCAATACCCTGGTGGGGGATGATCGGCTCTCCGAGGAGGACCTGGCCGCCCTGGACGCCATTCTGAAAAAAGCAGAGGAGGAACAGCCATGATTGCTTCCGTTCCGGAACTCCTGGTCACATCGTCCGCTCTTATTCTGGCCCTGCTTGTACTTCGCTGGCTTCTGCGCGGCCGAATCAGCCGTCGCGTTCAATATTCCCTTTGGGGGCTGGTCGCTGTGCGGCTGCTACTCCCCTTTTCCCTGCCGGCGGAGAGCAGCGTGATGAACCTTCCTGCCGCCCGGCAGGCGGAAACCGTCCTGACCGGGCAGGTGGCTCGTGTGCAGGCCGGGGCTGCCGGTGCATGGACGATCGATGGCAAAACGTCGGTGGCCGCAGCGGCGCATCTGCCAATTCTGCTGACAATTTGGCTGGTTGGCGCGGCAATCGCTGCCATCTGGTTTGCGCTGGTGAACCTGCGATTTGCCCATACCCTGCGTGCCTCTCGCAAGCCCATGGCAACCCTCGCCCCTTTGCCGGTTTATCGGGTGCCAGGCCTGGCGTCGCCCTGTCTGTTTGGCCTGGTTCGACCAGCCATCTATCTGCCCGACCAGGTGACCGGCGATCCGGATATGCTGCGTCATATCCTGGTCCACGAAGAATGTCACTGGAGGCAGAAGGACCATTGGTGGGCGCTGGTACGCACCGTTTGCTTGAGCGTATATTGGTTTGACCCGCTGGTTTGGATCGCAGCGTCCGTTTCCCGCCGGGACTGCGAGTGCGCCTGTGACGAGAGGGCCGTCCAAATCCTGGGCCAGCCGCAGCGGATCGCCTACGGGCACACGCTGGTGGCGGTAGTGCGGCGGATGCACGGTTCCGTCTACCCCGGCTGCACCGCCACTACCATGAGCGCCGGCCGGCGTGAATTGCAGCGTCGTTTGGCTTTGATCGTTTCCGGCAGCCGCACCCGTGCCTGGGCCGCAGCGCTTCTGGCCATATCTGCCGCGCTACTGATCGGCTGCACCTTTACCGGCAAAAACGCTGCCCCGCAGCAGACTCTGACAGAGTCGGAATCCGGCACCGAACCGGCAGCCACTCTTAGTACCTATTATGTAACATTCGGCAGCGAAGCGGAAGATTCCGCCTTCGATCTGCGGTTGCTGCTGCCCGACGGGTGGGAGATCCGTACGCCTGACTCCTCGCTCAATACCTCCGTGGAACTCTATCACGGAGAGGCTCTGGCAGGCACCTTGCAATACAGCCGATACACCCCCTATACCGAAGAGCCTGTACCGCCCGATGAAGAATACAAGACCGTATACACAGACCTTCGACTTTCCCGCGTGGAGATCTGGGACCCTTACACGGCAGTAAAGCAGTATGAACAAGGGGAAAGCGGCATCGCGGATGTGGTATATATGGATCCGGACTATATGCAGGAACATCCGGACGCGAACTGGGCGTCGGTGCCGGAAATTGCCACAAAGGGGCTGCTCTGCTTTAACCGGGAACTGGGCGTTTATATCGCGCTTCGGTTGGATCCGGATCAGATTCCGGAACAGAACGTTCTGGAAGAGATTGCAGCCAGCCTGCAGATCGGAGAGGTCGGAACCATGTAACGCTAAAACGGCCCCGCGCTGAATCGCGCGGGGCCGTTGCTATGGAACCAATTTACTTGCTTTCGGCGGCAGACTTGCCAGCTTTTTTCTCGGCGGCAGCGGCCATCAGGTTGGCCACAATAGAGCCGGAGATGTTATGCCACACGCTGAACAGAGCGCCGGGCACAGTAGCCAGGGCCAAGTCCGGGAAAACCGTACCGGCTAAGCTGGTGGCCAGGCCGCTGTTCTGCATACCGACCTCGATCGAGACAGCGTTGCACTTGGCGTCGCTCATCTTTAGCGCTTTGCCTACGCCATAGCCCAGCGCGTAGCCCAGCAGATTGTGCAGGATGACCACCGACAGGATCAGGATGCCGTTGGCAAACAGCTTTTCCGCGTTGGGGGCCACGACCGCGCCCACAATGGTCACAATGGCGACCACCGAGATCAGCGGCAGGATCTCCACGATGGCCTGGGTGAACTTGCCAAACAGTTTGTTGATGATAAAGCCCAGCGCGATGGGGATGATGACGATCTTGACGATGCTCATGAACATATCCATCATGTTGACGGTGACGGTCTCATGGGCATACAGATAGGTCAGCGCCGGGGTCAGGAAGGGAGCCAGTACGGTGGAGCAGGCAGTCATGCCTACGCTCAGGGCCACGTCGCCCTTGGCCAGGAAGGTCATCACGTTGGAGGAAGTGCCGCCCGGGCAGGTACCGACCAGAATGACGCCTACCACCAGTTCCGGGCTCAAAGCAAAGATCTTGGTGAGCAGGAACGCCAGCAGCGGCATAATGATAAACTGCGAAGCGCAGCCGACCAGCACATCCTTCGGCCGGGAGAAAACCACCTTGAAGTCATCCAGCTTCAGGGTAAGGCCCATGCCGAACATAACCACCATCAACAGATTGTTAACCGTAATAATGCGGGTAAGGAAATTGTAGTCCTTACCTACCCACAAAAAACTCTCCGGCAAGAAGAAGGCGATCACGGCCACGATCAACACAATGATGGCCATATATTTGCCCGCAAACTTGCTAACTTTCCGCAACGTTTCCATCTTCATTTCTCCTCTCGGTTGCCGCTGCGCGGCTATATCCTGAACCGGGTTTTGCCCGGTGCCAGCCTGGTCATGAATTTGCCAAATAAAAAAGCCTTTGTCTTTTGCATTCGCAAGAGACAAAGGCTTTGAAAAAGCACTCTGCGGTACCACTCTTATTGCCCGGAGAAACCGGGCCACTCTGCCCGCATCAGGCCGCCATAAGCGGCGTAATGGGTGACAGGATAACGGCCGTCAACCGGCGTAGCTTACTTGCACTCTCAAAAAGGGCGGTTCAGCCTGCGGCTCCGAGGAGATACTTCCGCCGGGACACGTCGCTGCTTTGCACCAAACGGCAACTCTCTGAAGACGGTGATCCAACGTACTTGGCCTCATCAACGCTTTACCATGATGAATTGCTGATGAGGCCATTATAGCGCGTTCTAACAAAATGTCAACAGATCACGGGGCGTTTTTCTCTTTTTCACAAAGTTTTTTGCCCGCTTTCGTGCAGGATTTCCCTTGACAAGCAAGGTCACATTACTTTTCCGCAATCGCTTCGATCTCGCACAGCGCACCCTTGGGCAGATCCTTCACCGCCACACAGCTGCGGGCAGGCTTGGAAGTGAAGTATTTGGCATACACTTCGTTAAAAGCAGCGAAATCGGCAATATCCGCCAAAAAGCAGGTAGTCTTGACCACCTTGTCAAAGCCGGAACCGGCCGCTTCCAGAATGGCGCCCACGTTTTTGCAGCTCCACTCGGTCTGCGCGGCGATTCCCTCGGGCATATTGCCGGTGGCGGGATCGACCGGCAGCTGGCCGGACGTGATCACGAGATTGCCAATCTCATAGCCCTGCGAGTAAGGACCGATGGCGCCGGGAGCATTATTGGTAGCAATGATTTTCATAGGATGCATCCTCCTGTTTCTTTTTATGCGTGCCCCTCCCCCCCGGATAGGGAGAAAGCGGCCGCGCATCTTCCATTCGATTATATCACATACGCTTGTAAAATCAAGGTTGCTCGGTCTTGACGGCGGCCTTTTTCAGCCAGTCTTTGCCTTCCACCAGACGGGCCACCATCATGGACGCCAGCGTATCGCCGGAGGCGTTCAAACAAGTAGCCGCGGGGTCAAACAGGAAACCCAATGTGGCGATCAGCGGGAAGGCTTCAGCCGAAAAACCAAACAGGCTGACGATGAGCATCTCCCCAACCAGGCCGCCGCCGGGCGCGCCGCTGAGCACAAAGGCCGACATGACCGCCACTACAATGGACATGGCATAGGTATCCGCCCCGGTGAACGGCATGCCAAACACCCCGAACAGAAAAGCGATCTTAACGATAGAACTTAACACCGATCCATCCATGTGAGCCGTGGCGCCCAGAGGCAGAACCAGATCGCTCACGTCCTTGGGGACGCCGATGTTGTCGCAGGCTTCTTTATTGACCGGCAGTGTAGCCACCGAACTCTGGGTAGCGAAGGCAGTGACAGCGGGCGCAAAGATGTGCTTGAGCATCTTGCTGACCCCAAGTTTGCCGCCCGCGAACAGCGCGTACAGCGGGAAGAAAATCACCACATACAGCAGGCAGAGCGGGTAGTACACCACCATGGAACGCCCATAATCGCCCAGCAATTCCGGGCCAAATTCACCAATCAGATTGGCGAAATACGCGCCCAGGCCGATGGGAGCCACCTTCATGATCAGATCCACGAACTTCATGATCACCTGGTTCAGATTGCCCAGCAGCTTGCCCACCGGGCTCTCATCGCCGCCGCAGGCGGACACACAGAATCCAAACAGGATCGCGAAGATGATCAGCGGCAGCATATTCTGGCGGCTGAGCAGCTCCGGGAAATCGCTGACGGTCAGGCTGCTGACCAGCATCTCCGAAGCGCTCTGCATCTCCCCCATCTCCGCCTGGCCCATCTGGATGCTGGTACCGGCCGAGGGGCTGAACAGATTGACCCAAGCCAGAACGCAAACGCCCGCGATGGCGCCGGTCGCCAAAAATACCAGAATGGTGCTGCCCAGAATTTTCCCCAGCCGTTTCATGTTCAGCATGCTGCCTACCGCTGAAGCGATGGAGACAAAAACCAGCGGCACCACAATGGTAAACAGCAGATTCAGAAAGATCTCGCCCAAAGGTTTCAGCGTCTGCCCCAGCGAAGGAGACACCACGCCGATGATCGAACCGACGGCTATGCCGCCCAACAGCAGGATCGGGAGTTTGTATTGTTCCCAGAAGGACTTTTTGCGCACGGTCTGGTTAGCCATTGTCTTGCTCCTTTTTTCTTGTTTCGGGTTGTCGTTCGGTTATGATACTCGCGGCTGGCGTGCCCCGCCGCGTTTGGTTACAAAGATTTACAGGGCGTCCACCGCAGCCCGCAACTGCTGCATCGCCTGCTCCAGCACGCGGCGGGAACAGGCGGCGTTGAGCCGCATAAAGCCGGTCAGGCTGCGCCCGAAGCTGCATCCCTCATTCAAGCCGAGCCCTGCCTTTTCGATCATAAAACGGCGAAGCTGTTCATTGCTCATGTTCAACTCACGGCAGTCCAGCCACATGAGATAGGTGGCGTCCGGCACCGTGGGCTTGATACGCGGGATATACCGGGCACAGTAATCCGCCACAAAGGAAAAGTTTCCGTCCAGATAGGTCAGCAGCTGCTCCAGCCACTCTTCCCCTTCGTTGAACGCGACCTCCATGGCGGTCAGGCTGAACGCATTGTTGCGGTGAATGTCCATCCCGCCCCAGAACTTATCGTAAATCTCTTTCATCCGCCGGTTGGGAAATACCGTGGTGGAAGCCTGCAGCCCCGCCAGATTGAAGGTTTTTATGCCGGAAATGCAACTGATCACCTGGGCCGCTGTCTGCGCCGACAGGCTGGCGGTGGGAATATGCTTTTTTCCGTGGAATACCAGATCCGAATGGATCTCGTCGCTGACCAGGATCACGTCGTGCTTTCGGCACAGATCGGTCATGCGGGTGAGTTCCTCCCGCGTCCAGACAATTCCCAGCGGATTGTGCGGGCTGCACAGCAAAAACATACTTACCTGCGGCAGTTTTGCTTCGAAATCCTCCCAATCGATGGTCCAGCGACCGTTCTGTTCCACCAGAGGATTCTCCACCACAGTTCGGTGCCATGCCTCGGTCACATCATAAAATTCCGAATACACAGGCGTTTGGATCAGCACCTTGCCGTTCTCGGGCACAAGCAACTTGACCAGAGCGCTCAAGGTGGGCACAACGCCCAAACTCCAGCTGACCAGGTTTTTGTCGATCGTCCAGCCGTTGCGCCGCTGCTGCCAGCTGCAGATCGCTTCAAAATAACTGTCCGGGCGGCTGGTATATCCCCAGATTCCCTCCTGCGCCCGGGCAGTCAGGGCGTCGATAATGGGCTGTGCGGTCTTGAAATCCATATCCGCCACCCACAAGGGGATTACCTTGTCGGTGCCGAATTTTTTCACCCTCTCATCGTATTTTGCCGCATTGTTGTGGCTGCGGTCCACCACCTGATCAAAATCGTATCGCATATTTTGCCTGCCTTTCCGTATTGGTTGCGTCGTTTCCGCGCTGCCTGTTTGTCTTATCAAAAGCAATTCCCGTGCCAAATCATCCATTCGCCTGTTCGCTTTTGAACAAGAGCAAGCAACTTTGGAAGATTCATCGGTTTCACAAAACTTGTTTTGTGCAGGTTGGCTTTGTGGGCTTGTCTGTTTTTCTGCGGAATGGGCAAAGCACTTTGCTTTGTGCCCGGCACAAAACAGGTAAACGCAACCAATTAACCAATTTTATTTTTCCGGCAATACTCCTTTCCCAGCTCGGTGATGCAGGTAGTCTTCTTTTGAACCACTCGCCTAGCGAGTGGTTTTCGGTATACAAAAAGAGAGAAACGCTTCAAAATGAAACGTTTCTCTCTTCATAAAGCAGCGAAAGCTGTCTTATTTGATCATGCTGGCCACTTCGTCGGCAAAGTTATCCTCGCGCTTCTCCAGGCCCTCGCCCTTCTCATAGCGCACGAACTTGACGATCTTGATCTCGCCGCCCAGTTCCTTGGCAACCTTCTCGGTGTACTTGGCCACAGACAGATCCGGATCCTTGACGAACTCCTGATCCACCAGGCAGTTCTCCTTGTAGAACTTGCCGATACGGCCCAGGACCATCTTTTCCTTGATGGCGTCGGGCTTGTTGGCGTTCTTGGGATCGTTGGCGATCTGAGCCAGCAG
>CALXIA010000026.1 GCA_944388245.1 uncultured Gemmiger sp.
GGCCAGAATTTGTCATAGTCGTGGTAGGCGTGGTTGCCGAAGCCCAGGGCGCTGATGTAGTTGCTCAGCGCGTCCACCCACACGTACATGGTGTGTTTTTGGTCAAAGGGCACCGGGATGCCCCAGGGCACGGTGGTGCGGGAGACGCAGGTGTCCTGCAGGCCCTGGTTGATGAAGCTGATCATCTCGTTTTTGCGGCTTTCCGGCTGGATGAACTGGGGGTTCTCCTCGTACAGCTTGAGCAGCCGGTCGGCGTACTTGCTGGTGCGGAAGAAGTAGGCCTCCTCCTCGGCCTCGTAGACCTCGCGGCCGCAGTCGGGGCACTTGCCGTCCTTCAGCTGGCTGGTGGTCCAGAAACTCTCGCAGGGCTTGCAGTAGTGGCCCTTGTACACGCCCTTGTAGATATCGCCCTGCTCGTACAGCTTGGTGAAGATCTTCTGGCAGCTCTCGATGTGGTACTCGTCGGTGGTGCGGATGAACCGGTCGTAGCTGATGTTCAGCAGCTTCCACAGATCCTTGACCCCCGCCACGATCTCGTCCACATAGGCCTTGGGGGTCACGCCCTTGTCGGCGGCCTTGTCCTGGATCTTCTGGCCGTGCTCGTCGGTGCCGGTCAGGAACATCACATCGTAGCCCTGCATCCGCTTGTACCGGGCCAGCGCGTCGCAGGCCACGGTGGTGTAGCTGTGACCGATGTGCAGCTTGTCGCTGGGATAGTAGATGGGGGTGGTGATGTAAAACGTCTTTTTCTCGCTCATCTTGCCTCTGTCCTTTCTTAAACGACGCCGCGAATGGAACGGCGCCGGAATATCCTGTTCAGAAGGAAAATCCTTCGCTGGGCTTGCCGCAGACCGTCAGGGTCTCCTTGGCCAGCACCTCGGTGCTGTCTAAAAAGAAGGCGTCCAGCCCTTCGTCCCGCTTGATCAGGGACAACTCGGTGCAGCCCAGCACCGCTTGCTGGCAGCCGGCGGCGCGAAGCTCGTCGGCAATTTCCATAAAGCGGGCCATGTCCGCCCGCTGGCCCTGCTTGATCTGGCAGTAGATGATCTCCATTAAAGCGGACTGCCGGGCAGGGGAGGGCACGGCCCAGCTGAGCCCCTCCGCCTCACAGACGGCCTGGTAGGTGCCGCTGGCCACCGTGCCGGTGGTGGCCAGGATGCCCAGCCTGGTGCAGCCCATGGCCTTGGCCTGGCGCACGGTCAGCTGCACCATGTTCAGCACCGGCACCGGCAGGCAGCGGGCCAGCCGGTCGTAAAAATAATGGGCGGTGTTGCAGGGGATCGCCAGCAGGGTGGCGCCGTACTGCACCAGCATCCGGGCGTCCTGCTCCATCACCGCGAAGGGATCCTCATGGCTCTGGCCCAGGATGTAGGCGGTGCGGTCGGGGGTGGTGGCCCGGCTGGAGATCACAATATCCAGATGGTCCTGGTCGCAGTGGGCCACCGTATGTTTGGTGAGCATTTCGTAGAAATACACGGTACTCATGGGCCCTAAGCCGCCCAGGATCCCCAGCACAGGGTGATCGGACTGTTGCGCAGGCTTCAAGACAAAAGCCCCCTTTCAGCTGGCCGCGAAACAATGCGGCATACAGGTGATTGGGCATGGCCGCGGGCTTATGCGCGGGCAAAAGCCGGGCCATAACCGGTTTTATCGTATCATATTGCCGCGGGTTTTGCAACCGGCGGGGGGCGTATCGCCGGAAAAGACCGGTTTTCGTGCCGGCCGGACCAAAGGCAACAAAAAACGCGAGCGCCGGACACGGCGCTCGCGCGAACAGTTTAGTACATTGGACTGCCCTCTTATTCTGTGGTGATGCAACTGAAAAGGACATATCCTGTTTCTAGGATCGATCTGCGCGTTGGGAATGGAACTTGCACGATCTTTGTTTCTTCAAACGCGAATCGTTGTTTCTGTTCGGAGTTTGTTCAAGAAATACAAGATCCAATCTGGATTCTGCCTTGCAAATCAGGTTTGCGCGGGTATCTTTCGTACTTCCCTTTTGCTTTGGAAAAGATCCATGGGTTGCCTTTGAAACTGCTGGTTGCTTATGATGCAAGGCAGAGGCGGTATACAGATTCTTTCGTTTGTCAATCGGGTTTTGGATACGTTTCAACACAACGCATAAAGCCTTTTTGCGGGAATCCTCGGAACCCTGTTCCGAACTGTTTCCGCACAGCCATCCGGGCGTACATCGCATCCGGATATGCGCTTATCAGCTGTTACCAAACCCATACGGGCGGTAAGGAAACGGGAGCCTTTCTTGGTAGTGCCAGGGGATATCCGCCGACTCTCTTATCCGGAAAGCGCGGATCGTACACCCTGTATGCCGGACCAATCTTTGGCCCCCGCTCTTCGCAATAGTACTTGACTATTGTTTTTCTGCCCTTTCTCCTGGGGATCGAGGGCGATCACAATTCAGTACATTGGAGTAAACCTCACAAGATTTTGTAGGGATACATCCCTCTGCCGGCCAACCGACCTGCACGTTTCGCAGTAGACTGATATCTGAACGCCGCCATCGCTTTGTTGAGAAGCAGCCACGCTTTTGAAAGGTGTGGTTTCCAATCTCCGGAACAGGGGATGTGGGTCATCCTTTTATCTGTGCATTGGCGTCAAAGCCTCTTGTTGTTGGGTGGATATTCGGTCAGATGAATCGTTGGATTTCATTCCGGATATCCGGAATGAGAATTCTCTGATCAAGTTAGGTGGTCAATCGGTCGGGTTTGTTTCGCAACTCAAAATATTTCTTGAATCTTCGAATGTTCAAACCAATACGCTTCTTGTACCATCTATATCAAAAGGTTCCTCTTCGGCAGGAACACGGGGTGAACGCTTTGTTTTGAGAACTCAGCTCGGATTTGTCTTTTTGGGTTACCACCCGCATCTGGTCAAGCGGTTCTCGTTCAGCGCCCCCGTGCCTGCCACTGCTGCACGGGTTCAGTATTGGACATCGGGATCGCTCCTTTCTTTGATAGTCAGCGTTTCGGGATCTCCCGATCCCTTTGCTTCGCTGTCTGTCTTTCTTTGTCTATATTATATGCGGGCAGGCGGAGAAAATCCATTGGCAAACTACATGGAAAAAACGCCCAAACTTTGTACAAATGTTGTCTTGAAATGCGCGGGGCAGTTGCGGTATAATGAAAAAGGTGGGGTGTCATTTGGCACCTCACCTTTTTGGCCCCGCGCCGGTTTTCCCGGCGCGGGGATTTGTGTTACATCTGTTCGGGCACGGTGATCTTGAACATGGTCAGCACGTTGAAGATCACCTGCTTGACCGCCAGGCAGAGGGCAATCCGGGCCTGCCGGGTGGCGGGCTCCGCGTCCAGGATGCGGCAGCTGTTATAGAACTTGTGGAAGCTGCCGGCCAGCTCGATCACATACCGGGTGATGCGGGCCGGGTCGTAGCTTTTGGCGGCGCCCACGATCTCGGCGGGGAAGGCCCCCACCGCCCGGATCAGATCCCGCTCGGCCTCTTCCGGCCAGGCATAGCCCGGCCAGGCGTAGGGCCCTTCGTACTGGATGCCGGCGGCGGCCAGTTTTTTCAGGATGGAGCAGATGCGGGCATGGGCGTACTGCACATAGTACACCGGGTTGTCGCTGTCCTCCTTGACGGCCAGATCCAGGTCGAACTCCACCTGGCTGCCCGCCTCCCGCATGTTGAAGAAGAACCGGGCGCTGTCGATGGGCACCTCGTCCAGCAGGTCGGTCAGGGTGATGGCCTTGCCGGTGCGCTTGCTCATCCGCACAGGCTGGCCGTCCCGCACCAGCTTCACCAGCTGCATCAGCACGACCTCCAGCTTGGTGCCGTCCAGCCCCACCGCGTCCATGGCGCCCTTCATCCGGGCCACATGGCCGTGGTGGTCCGCGCCCCACACGTCGATGGCCTTGTCAAAGCCGCGAACCGCCAGCTTGTTGTAATGGTAGGCGATGTCGGCGGCAAAATAGGTGGGGATGCCGTTGGCACGCACCAGCACCTCGTCCTTGGCCTCGTCCTCGTCCTTGCGCTTGTTGGCCGCGCCGTATTTTTCGCTGAACTGGGCGCTGCGGTACATGATGGCCCCGTCCTCGGCCTTGTAGCAGGCGCCGGTGGCCAGCAGTTTGTCCACCACCGCCTGCACCGCGCCGCTCTCGTGCAGGGTGCTCTCCCGGAACCACACGTCGTAGGCGATCCGGTACTTGGCCAGATCCCGCTCCAGCCCGGCGATGTTTTTGGGCAGGGCAAAGTCGATCAGGGCCTGCTTGCGGGCCTCCTCGTCGGCGGCCAGCCACTTGTCGCCCTCCTGATCAGCGAACTGCTTCGCCAGCACCTTGATGTCCTCGCCCTGGTAGCAGTCCTCCGGCAGGGGAGCGGCCTCCTCGCCCACAAACAGCTGCTGATACCGCACGCTCAGGCTCTTGCCGAACTTCTGGATCTGGTTGCCCGCGTCGTTCACATAGAACTCCCGGGTCACGTCGCAGCCGGCCCAGTCCAGCACCGCGGCCAGGCAGTCGCCCAGCGCGCCGCCCCGGGCGTTGCCCAGGTGCATGGGGCCGGTGGGGTTGGCGGAAACGAACTCCACGTTCACCTTCCGGTCCTTGCCCCAGTCTGTGCGGCCGTACTCCTCGTTCAGGGTGGCGGCGTAGACGGTGCCGGTGTAGGGACCGGTGCTCAGGTACACGTTCAGGAAACCGGGCCCGGCAATCTCCACCCGGTCCACGGGGCTGTCGGTCAGATCGGGCAGGTGGGCCAGAATGGCCTCGGCGGTCTGGCGGGGGGCCTTCTTGAACACCCGGGCGCCGGCCATGGCCAGGTTGCAGGCCACGTCGCCGTTCTTGGGATCAGCGGGGATCTCCACGATGAAGTCCGGCAGCTCCACCTGGGGCAGATCGCCCGCCTCCATGGCGGCCTGGGCAGCCTGGGTCAGCAACGCCCGGGCCTCGTCCAGACTGGCCTGGCGGGGGTTGTAGTTCTTGTAGGTCTGTTTCATTTCGGTGATCCGTTCATCGTACTGCTTCTCCACGTTTCATTTCCTCTCTTTATATGATTTGGTATATTCCTGTTTACTGGGGCGGCACCGGCTGCACCGTGATGTGCACCAGGTTGCGGCTCACCAGACCGTCCAGTTCGGTGTCCAGCGTATAGCTGAACCGCACCTCGCCGCCGTCCTCGGTCAGATGGCTCTCGATCTCGTCGGCGGCTACCCCCAGGCTCATGGCGCCGTAGGCGGTCTCGTAGTGGCAGATGTGCCGCACGCCCTTCTCGATCACCAGCTGGCTGGTGTTTTTGCCGTATCGCAGCATGCTCACCCGGCGCTGGTCCCGATTGACCCGCACCACGGTGGTGCAGCCGTCGTAGCCGGTGGCCTCGGTCTCTTTATAGGTAATATAGAAACTGCCCTCCCGGCAGACAAAGCTGCCCCGGGTCATCAGTTCCACGCTGTCCCGGTCGTCGTCCTGCTCCATTACCCCGTGAATCCGGATCAGATACTCCTCGCGCATGGTCGTTCCTTTCTTTTCCTGCTCCTTTGCGTGGGTCAGTAGCTTTCGATGGGGATCTGCTCCACCGGGCCGCCGGCGTATTCCCCCAAAAACAGGTCCGCCACCTGACGGAACTGGGCCACGTCATCGCTCACATAATAGCGGGCCGCGCCGCCCGCGCCGTTCAGCAGTTCCAGCTGTTCCAGCGCGTCCTTGACCGCGTGGGCGGTCTCCCGGCCCGGATCGATCAGGGCCACTTCCGATCCCATGACCATCCGGATGGTGCCGGTCAGCAGGGGGTAGTGGGTGCAGCCCAGGATCAGGGTGTCCACCCCCGCGGCGCGCAATTCGTCCAGATACTGGTGGGCGACGGCCAGGGCGATGGGATCGCCGGGGGTCACGTAGCCGTTCTCCACCAGCGGCACGAACATCGGGCAGGCCCGGGCGGTCACCTTCAGCCGCCCGTCCAGCTGGGCCAGGGTGGCGGCGAAGCTGCCGCTGCGCACGGTGGCCGCGGTGCCGATCACCCCGATGTGACCGCTGCGGGTGGCCCGGGCCGCGGCCCGGGCGGTGGCCCCCACCACCCCGGTGTAGGGCACCGGCAGCCGGGCGGCCTCCTCGGTGGGATAGACGCTGCTCACGGTGCCGCAGGCGGCCATGATGAACTTCACGTCCTGGCGCAGCAGAAACCGCACGTCCTGCCGGGCGTACTGGAGAATGGTCTCCCGCCCGCGGGTGCCGTAGGGCACCCGGCCGGTATCCCCGAAATAGACGATGTCCTCCCCGGGCAGGATGCGGCGCAGCTCCCGCACGGCGGTCAGCCCGCCCAGGCCCGAGTCAAATACCCCGATGGGCCGCTTATCCATGGCGGCCCTCCCCCCGCTGCATCGCCAGAGCGATCAGCCGGTCCAGCAGCCGGGGCAGCGGGGTGCCCGCCGCCTCCATGAGTTTGGGGTACATGCTGATGGCGGTGAAGCCGGGCAGGGTGTTCAACTCGTTGCAGAGCACCTCGCCGGTGCTGCGTTCCACAAAGAAATCCGCCCGGGCCAGGCCGGTGCAGCCCAGCACCCGGTAGGCCTTTTCCGCCCAGGCGCGCACCTCCTGCTGCTTTTGCTCGCTGAGATGGGCCGGAATGGCGGTGCGGCTGGTGCCGCTCACATACTTGTCGTCATAGGTGTAGAACTCGGCGCTGGCCAGGATCTCACCGGGGGTGGTGGCGCAGACCGCCTCGTTGCCGATCACGGCGCACTCCGCCTCCTGCCCGTCCACGAACCGCTCGAACACCACCTTGTCGTCCTCCGCCAGGGCGGTGGCCACGGCGGCCTTCAGCTGTTCGGCGTCGGCGGCCTTGCTGATGCCCACGCTGCTGCCCGCGTTGGCCGGCTTGACAAAGACCGGGTAGGGCAGGCGGCCCTCCACCCGGGCGCGCAGGGCCTCGAAGTCGGCGCACTCGGCACGGCTGGCCCAGAGCCATTCGCACCGGGGCACCCCCGCCGCGTCCATCAGGGTGTTGGCCACCGCCTTGTCCATGCAGACCGCGCTGGACAGCACCCCGCAGCCCACATAGGGCATGCCGGCCAGCTCCAGCAGCCCCTGCACGGTGCCGTCCTCGCCGTTTTTGCCGTGCAGCGCCGGGAACACCACATCGATCGGCAGCGCCCGCGCGCGGCCCTCCTCCAGCAGAAGAAAGCCGCCGTCCGCCCGGCTGGGGCTCAGGGTACAGGGGATCTTGTCGGGGCTCTGCCGCCAGCGGCCGTCCGCGATCTGGTCAAAGGGCACCGGGCAGTAGTACCAGTCTCCGCCGCGGGTGATCCCGATGGGATAGATCTCGTATTTTTCCTCGTCCAGGCCGCCCAGAATGGTGGCGGCGCTCTTCCAGCTGACCTCGTGCTCGCTGGATACGCCGCCGAACAAAACGGCCACGCGCTGTTTGCTCATGCTACAAAACCTGCCTTCTCTATGCGGCGCAGCGCCGCGTGATCCCCCGCCGACAATGCGCACGGGGGGACTTTACACATAAGTATACATATCATAGCATAAAAATGCCGCCATTTCTACCTTTGCGGGCAATTTTGCCCCTCTGAGCCGCACGGGGCTTCGCGCGGCTGCCCGGCGGCGCGAAAAAGCGGTTTTTTCTGCCGTTTGGCCCCTTGACGTGCCCCGGCACTTGTGGTATTATGATAGCACCTCTTTTGCGGGTTTATTTTTTTGTGCCCATTTTTAGGCACAGCCCGCATGTTTGAGGGAGGCTTAATAAACCGTTATAATGGAGGTGCCGAAGACAAATGCGAGTGAAGATCACCCTGGCCTGCACGGAGTGCAAGCAGCGCAACTACAACACCATGAAGAACAAGAAGAACAGCCCTGACCGGCTCGAGATGAAAAAGTATTGCCGCTTCTGCAAGAAGCATACTGTCCATCGCGAGACCAAGTAAGAAAGGCGGAGCGAATTATGGCGCAGAACACTGGCAAAAAGCCCGGCTTTTTTGCCCGGGTGAAAGGCTTTTTCCAAGGCATCGCCAAGTTCTTCCGTGACACCGCCAGCGAGATGAAGAAGGTCGTGTGGCCCAGCCGCAAGCAGGTCTTTAACAACACGATCGTGGTCATCGTAGTGGTGGCGGTGTGCACCGTCTGCGTGCTGCTGCTGGACATGCTGTTCCGCGGCGTGCTGGGCGTGCTGATGTGAGCCGCCCGCCTATCTGACTTGCGATTGCGGAGGTGACGTCATGGCCGAACAGGCGATGTGGTATGTGGTGCATACCTATTCCGGTTACGAAAACAAGGTGGCGCAGGACCTTTCCACCATGGTGGAAAACCGCCGCCTGCAGGATCTGATCAGCGAGGTGCGGATCCCCGTGGAGGTCGTGCCCGAGATCAAGGACGGCAAAGAACGCATGGTGGAGCATAAGCTCTTCCCCGGTTATGTCCTGGTCAAGATGGTCATGACCGACGAGAGCTGGTACATCGTGCGCAACACCCGCGGGGTCACCGGTTTCGTGGGCACGTCCACCAAGCCCATCCCCCTGACCCAGGAGGAAGTGGACCGGCTGGGCGTGGAGAGCGCCACCGAGATCAGCGTGGACTATCAGCAGGGCGACAATGTGGAGATCACCGCCGGCCCGCTGGAAGGCTTTGTGGGCGTGGTGGAATCCATCGACCTGGAAAAACGCCTGGTCAAGGTCAAGGTGTCCATGTTTGGCCGCGATACCACGGCCGAGCTGGAACTCAGCCAGGCCAAACCCGTGTGACCGGCGGCCGGTCACAAAAAGCAATGGTAAAAACCGCCAGGCGCGGTTTTTATAGGGCGCGGCGGCAAGCTGTGCCCGTGGGAGGGCCGTGACCCGGCCCGCTAACTTACCACAAATTTTGGAGGTGCAAGAATTATGGCGCAGAAAGTTATTGGCTATATCAAGCTGCAGATCCCCGCCGGCAAGGCGACTCCGGCTCCCCCTGTCGGTCCTGCCCTGGGCCAGCACGGCGTGAACATCATGGCGTTCACCAAGGAGTTTAACGAGCGTACCCAGAAGGATATGGGCTACATCATCCCCGTGGTCATCACCGTCTACGCGGACCATTCCTTCAGCTTCGTCACCAAGACTCCTCCGGCCCCGGTCCTGATCAAGAAGGCCTGCGGCATCGAGAGCGGTTCCGGTGTGCCCAACAAGACCAAGGTTGCCACCATTACCCGCGCGCAGCTGGAAGAGATCGCCAAGACCAAGATGCCCGACCTGAACGCCGGCAGCCTGGAGACCGCGATCAGCATGATCGCCGGCACCTGCCGCAGCATGGGCGTCACCGTAGTGGACTGATCTTGTAAGCGGGCGGGCTGCGACAGCCTGCCCCCATAACGTGGGAGGGCGCCCGCGCCCGATACCACCACATTAGGAGGATAGATAGCCATGAAGAAAGGCAAGCATTATGTCGACAGCGCCAAGCTGGTCGACCGTACCAAACTGTATGACCTGGACGACGCTTTGAACGTCTGCTGCCAGACCGCCAAGGCCAAGTTCGATGAGACCGTTGAGCTGCATGTTCGTCTGGGCGTGGACAGCCGTCACGCCGACCAGCAGGTCCGTGGCGCCGTTGTGCTGCCCCACGGCACCGGCAAGAATGTGCGGGTCATCGCCATCTGCAAGGGCGACGCCGCCAAGGCCGCCGAGGAAGCGGGCGCGATGCTGGTGGGCGACACCGACCTGATCGCCCGCATCCAGAACGAAGGCTTTGTGGACTTCGACGTGCTGGTCACCACCCCGGACATGATGGGCCAGGTTGGCCGTCTGGGTAAGATCCTGGGCCCCCGCGGCCTGATGCCCAACCCCAAGGCCGGCACCGTGACCCCCGACATCGGCCGCGCTGTGACCGAGGCCAAGGCCGGTAAGATCGAGTACCGTCTGGACAAACAGAACATCATCCATGTGCCGGTGGGCAAGGCCAGCTTCGGCGCTGAGAAGCTGAGCGACAACGTGCGCGTGGTCATGGAGGCCATTGTGAAGGCCAAGCCGGCCGCCGCCAAGGGCCAGTATATCCGCAGCGCCACCCTGGCCACCACCATGGGCCCCGGCGTGAAGCTGAACGGCGCCAAGTTCGGCGGCTGATTGCGGCAAAACCCTTGACAAACCGCCTTTTGCGCGGTATAATATTCATGCTGTTTTTAAGACAGCAGGTGCAATTCGCATAAAAGGGCTCGTCCCTTGCCTGCCGAGAAACGCGCATCAGGCTTGTTTACAAGTGTGTTATGCCACCTTCTCGCAGTGTGGGAGGGTGGCTTTTATGTTGCCTAGTAAGTGTGAAACGAGGTGAAATCAATGCCCAGTGCAAAAATCCTGAGCGAAAAGCAGGCCTATGTGGCTGAGCTGAAAGAGAAGCTCGCGGCTTCGGTTGCCGGTGTGATCGTGGATTACAAAGGCATCAACGTGGCCGACGATACCAAGATGCGTAAGGAGCTGCGCGAGGCCGGTGTGGAGTATGCCGTTGTCAAGAACACCATGCTGCGTCTGGCCCTGGCCGGCACCGAGCTGGAGAACATGAGCAGCGTGCTGGAAGGCACCACCGCTATTGCCATCTCCAAGGAGGACCGCATCGCCCCCGCTCGTATCCTGTGCAAGTATGCCGAGGCCGGTAAGGACAAGTTCAATGTCAAGATCGGCTACATCGACGGCCAGGTGATGGACAAGGCCGAAGTCGAGGCCATCGCCAAGCTGCCCGGTCTGGAAGGCATGCTCTCCATGTTCGCCGGCGCCCTCACCAGCACCCTCAGCGGTCTGGCTGTGGCCATGCAGGCCTACGTGGACAAGTCCAGCGAGGAACCCGCCGCCTGATCGCCTGATCCGGCAGCAACCTGCCCGCCGCGCCGCATGAGCGCGCCGGGCGCCAAAACAAAATTCAACTAAATTGGAGGTAAATACAATGGCTTCTGAGAAAATCACCAAGATCATCGACGCCGTCAAAGAGCTGAGCGTTTTGGAGCTGAAGGAACTGATCGACACCTACTGCGAGGAGTTCGGCGTGTCCGCCGTGGCCGCTGCTGCCGCTCCCGCTGCCGCTGCTGCTCCCGCTGCTGAGGAGAAGACCGAGTTTGACGTTATCCTGGCCGACGTGGGCGCCAGCAAGATGAACGTCATCAAGGCTGTCAAGGAGATCACCGGCCTGGGCCTGAAGGACGCCAAGGACCTGGTCGACAACGCCCCGAAGCCCATCAAGGAGGGCGCTTCCAAGGCCGACGCCGAGGACATCAAGAAGAAGCTGGAAGAAGTGGGCGCCAAGGTCGAGCTGAAGTAAGCTCTTCCTTTGCAACGCCGCGTTTCGCGGCACACCTGTTTTGCACAGTGTATCAGGAGGCATGGCTCTTCGGAGCCATGCCTCTTTTGCTTCTTGCGTGTCCGGCTTGACGGATATAAAATGAGAATACAGCCGAAGAAGGAAGGGACGCTATGTATTATCACGCTTCGCAAACCGGAAACATCCTCTGCCTGGAGCCCCGGCTTTCCCAGCACGGGGCACCGCTGGTGTATTTTTCTTCCAAACGGGAGAATGTGCTGGTGTATCTAAGCAACGCAGTGGAAAAATGTTGCCGGGAAACGGGTTTCTCGCATACCGGCCGCTGGTCCAAATGGGGACCCTACGGGTTTACCGAACAAGGGATTTTGTGGCTGGAGGAATACTATCCCGGTGCGCTGGAGGATACCTATAAGGGGGTGTCGGCCTGCATTTATATGGCAGACCCGCCAAAGGGCATGGAACGTTTGCCGGGCATTACGGACGCCTATGTGTCCAAAACGCCGGTGCCGGTACTGGGAAGCGAAACGATCTCCGATGCCTGGGAAGAGATTTTGCGTTCGGAGCAAGAGGGCAAGATCGTGATCTGCCGCTATGAGACAATGACTCCTGCCCAGCTTGCCTGGATCCGGGATACCGCGATACAGGAATACAACGATCCGCAAACGGGGCCGGATTACCGGCACTTTTTATGCTGTAAGTTTCCGTTTGTACAGGATTTGCGCAACAGTTAGCAGACGATATTGTGCAGTGCTAAAATAGTGTTTGAAAACGGAAAATGGCTTGATCCAGGCGAAAATCGGCAGAGTTGTGATGAAAATATTATTTTTCTGTAAACATTAGCACTATACTATTGACAGTGCTAAATCGCGGTGGTATAGTATAGGCGTACAAAAGAAACGGAGCCCAAAAGAGAGGGCCCGGGCCGGTACCCTGAAAATAAAAGCAACATCAAGAATGGAGGAATGACTTATGTTGCCCAGCATTTTTGGTGAGAACCTGTTTGATGATTTCTTTGATGACGCCTTTGATCGTCGGCTGTGGAATGGCAATCGCGCCCTGTACGGCAAGCACGCCCGCAACCTGATGAAGACCGATGTGCAGGAAGGCGAGAATGGCTACACGCTGTCCATCGACCTGCCGGGCTTCAAGAAGGATGAGATCCATGTGGACCTGAAGGACGGTTACCTGACCGTCAGCGCCCAGAAGGGCCTGGATAAAGACGAGACCGACAAGAAGGGCCGGTATATCCGCCAGGAGCGGTACGCCGGGTCCTGCAGCCGGAGCTTCTATGTGGGCGATCTGCGGCCGGAGGATATCCACGGCAAGTTCGAATCCGGTGTGCTGACCTTGAATATGCCCAAGGAACGCCCGGCGCTGCCGGAGCAGCCCAGCCGGATCGCCATCGAGTAAGGACGATGCCGTCCGCTGAACGGTAAAACAGCGCAGCCCCCGGCCTTTCCTCTAGGGGAAGGGCCGGGGGCTTTCGTTGTTCCCATCCTCTCCGCCCGGCAAAGGCCGCGGCAGACCGCAGACGGGCCCCGCTGCCCGGAAGAAAATTTTCTCCCGGCAGTGAGGCCCGTTTTGCTTTGCGCTGGATCAGCTGCGCCGGGTGCGGCGGAACATCCACACCCAGGGCAGACAAAGCAGAAACCAGAACAGGGTATACCGGGGACAGACCTGCCCCCACAGATTGCCCCACTCCCGGGAGTAGTCCCAGATCCGCCAACCCAGCAGCCGGTTGCATACCAGCCCGGCGCCCAGTTCCAGCAGGGTGATAAGGGCCGCCGCGGCCGCCGCCTGCACCGGCAGGGGCAGCCGCAGCCCGTCGCTGACGGATTCAATCAGCAGCAGCGCCAACCCGCCCACCAGCAGCATGGACCAGTGGGTGGAACCGCGCCAGGCCAGTTCCACCGCGCCGTAACCCAGCGCGCCGGTGCAAAATGTAATCGCCCGTTCCCGCATACGACCAAAACACCTCCGGGGAAAAGGATTCCCCGGAGGTGTTGGCTTTATACGGAAAATTCAGCGGTTCAGCCCACGCAGCAGGGACTGCTGGCAGTCCCACAGCTTCTGGCTCAGGTCCACATAGTAGCGGTGAGGATATTCAAACCGGGTCACCTCGTCCCACAAGGTGGCCACCTGGACGGTGCAGTATTCCTGGATCCGGGGCAGGCTGGGGCTCTCGTACACCCGCTTGCCGCCCTGATAGATGGGGGTGGTGATGCAGCGGGCGCTGCATCCGGTAAAGGTGCGGCGCTTCCAGGTCTCCACCGGGTCAAACAGGGTGATGCCCCCCTCGGTCTCCACCTCTTCGTCGTACACCGTCACCAGATCGGCCATCGCCTTGCCGGTCTCGTTGTCGTAGATGCGCCAGACCTTCTTCAGATGAGGAATGGTCATCTTCTCAATGCTCTCGCTCACCTTGATCTTGGGAATGTAGCCGCCTTTGTCATCCCCCACGGCGGCCAGCTTGTACACCCCGCCGAACACCGGGTCGCTCTTGGCGGTGATCATATTTTCCCCGATGCCGAAGCTGTCGACCTTCGCCCCCTGCAGGATCAGGTCCCGCACAATGTACTCGTCCAGGCTGTTGGAGGCGCAGATGGTGCAGTCGGGATACCCCGCCGCGTCCAGCATCCGCCGGGCCTTCTTGGACAGGTAGGCGATGTCGCCGGAGTCGATCCGGATGCCCTTGGGCCGCTTGCCCATGGGCTTGAGGACCTCATCGAACACCTTGATGGCGTTGGGAACGCCGCTCTTGGTCACGCTGTAAGTATCAACCAACAGTACACAGGCATCTGGATACAACTCTGCGTATTTTTTGAAGGCCTCGTACTCGCTGGGGAACATCTGCACCCAGCTGTGGGCCATGGTGCCGCTGGCCGGGATGCCGAAATCCCGGCTGGCCATCACGCAGCTGGTGGAGCCGCAGCCGCCGATGTAGGCCGCCCGGGCGCCATAGACCGCACCGTCGTAGCCCTGGGCGCGGCGGGCGCCAAACTCCATCACCGGCCGCCCCTGGGCGGAGCGCACGATCCGGTTGGCTTTGGTGGCGATCAGGCACTGGTGGTTGAAGGTGACCAGCAGCAGCGTCTCGATCAGCTGGCACTCGATGGCCGGGCCCTCCACCGTCACGATGGGCTCCTTGGGGAAGATGGGCATGCCCTCCTCGATGGCCCAGACGTTGCAGTGGAACTTGAAGTTCTCCAGATAGGTCAGGAACCGCTCGTTGAACACGCCGGTGCCCCGCAGGTAGCGGATGTCCTCCTGGGTGAAGTGCAGATTGTCGATGGATTCGATGAACTGGGCCAGGCCCGCCATGATGGCGAAGCCGCCGCCGTCCGGGATGCGGCGGAAGAACATGTCGAAGACGCTGATCTTGTCTTCGTAGCCCTCTTCCAGATAGCCCGCCGACATGGTCAGCTCATAAAAATCCATGATGGTGGTGAGGTTGCGCTGTACGTTGAACATCCTGCTCATCCTTTCGTTGCGGCCGGTCCGCGCAGGGGCGGGCCGGCCGGTTTGCCGTCAGTAGCGGCGGCGGATCTTGTTGCGGTTTTTGCGTTTATCCTGTACGGTGATGGTCACCCAGACCCCGAGATACCCCACGAAGGCCAGGATGCTCAGCACCAGTACCACCTTGAAATACCGGCTGGAGAAGAATTCGCCCACCTTGGCGGCGATGAACAGCAGCTCGCTGCGCTCCACGTCCGAGCCGGCCAGCAGTTCCACCGTGCCCAGCACCTGCCCGCTCAGCGAGACGGTCACCGTGCCGACCACGTCCCCCTGCTTCACCGGGGCGGCCACGCTCTCCGGCAGATCGAACATCCGCTGGGTCTCGGTGCCGTCCCCATCCTTGGGCAGAAGGGTCTGCAGATCGTCCGCCGGGTAGAGCAGCAAAGTGTCGGTCTGGGCGCTGTACTTGACCTTGACCTCCTCGATGGGCTGCTGGGTGTCCAGCGCGGCCTGGATGGAGAAGCTGTCAAACACCCAGTCCATAAGCATATCGGTCTCGTACAGGGCCGGGTTGTACTTGGGGGTGCCGTCGGAATAGGTATATTGAACACCCCACTGGTCGCAGCTGTTGGGGCTGTGCAGCACCACGCTGATGTAGCTGGCCCCGTCCTGGGTATGCCAGCCCGCGTAGTTTTTCCAGTCCTCCAGGCTGCCGGTCTTGCCGCCCTGGGAGTAGCTGCGGTAGAACTCCGCCCCGGCGGTGGGCCGGATGGTCAGGTTCGTGGTCAGGATCATATAGGGCTCGGAATGTTTGGCGGCAGCGGGCACGTTCCACTTCTCCAGCCGGATGATCTCCTTGAAGAGGTCATAGTCCAGCAGCGCCCGCAGGATCAGATACATGTCCCGGGCGGTGGTCAAATTGTTCGGGTCCAGGCCGCAGGCGTCGGTGAAGGTGGTGCCGGTGCAGCCCAGTTCCTTGGCCCGGGCGTTCATCATATACACAAAGTTGCTCTGGCTGCCGCCGATGGCGTCCGCCACCATCAGGGCCGCCTCGTTGGCGCTGGGCAGCAGCATACAATACAATAGGGTGCGCATGGTGTGGGTCTCGCCCGGGCGGATGTCCGCGCTGGAGGCATCCTTGTTGTACAGGTAGTTGGTGTGCTCGTAGGTCAGGGTGGCGGTGGGGGTGTCCAGATCGTCCCCATAGGTCTCCAGCAGCAGCAGCACCGTCATGAGTTTGGTCAGGCTGGCGGCGGAAAGCGGCGTCTCGCTGTTCTTTTCGTAGACGATGATGTTGGTGTCCAGGTTCACGATATACACCCCCTCGGCGGCGGGGGTGTAGGTGGAGGTGAACCCGACCGCGCCCGCGGGCACGGCCAGCAGCGAACAGCCCAGCAGCAGCACGGCCAGGCAGGCGGCGAGTTTTTTCATATAGACAATTCCTCTGAAACGCGATAGAATAAAACACAAGGGCCAGCGGGCCGCATCTCCGCGAAAACGGCTTTACGGCGCGGCCCGGGCGCGGATGTTATCCTTTATTATACCAGCAGAAATTGCAAGAATAAAGGGTTTTATGGAAAGATTCACAACCCGCCGCCCGCAAATTCTGACACAAAGACGGAGGCTCCGATGATCTATGTGACCGCCGATACCCACGGCGAACGGGAACGCTTTGAGGAAAAATCCATCCGCCGGCTGAAAAAAGGGGACACCCTGATCGTGCTGGGGGATTTCGGCTTTTTGTGGGATGGCAGCAAGGCCGAGAAGAAAAATCTGGCCTGGCTGGCCCGCCGCCGGTACAAGATCCTGTTTCTGGACGGCTGCCATGACAACTACGATCTGCTCAAAGAATACCCGGTAGAAGAATTCTGCGGCGGAAAAGCCCGGCATATCGAGGGCAATGTATACCAGATCGTGCGGGGCAGCGTGCTGGAACTGGAGGGCAAAAAGCTGCTGTGTTTTGGCGGCGGCGAGAGTTTTGACAAGGAGGACCTGGACGAGGGGATCAACTGGTGGCGGGCGGAGATGCCCACCAGTGACGAGCTGGACTGGTGCGAGGAGAACCTGGCCGCCTGCGGCAACCAGGTGGATTACATACTCACCCATGACGCCCCCGCCCGGCTGCTGGAGTTCAGCCAGCTGGCGGAAAAACCCCAGATCAACTGGCTGCACACCTTTTTTGACGGCCTCACCAGCCGGGTGCGGTACAAGGTGTGGTATTTCGGCCGCTATCACCGGGATCTGCACCTGACCCAGAAGGCCCGCGCGGTCTTCTGCGAGGTGATCCCGCTGGAGTGAGGTCTGCCCTGCGGGGAGATAACACAAAAAACAGCCCGCCAACACCGGTTGCGGACCGCTTCGGGTCCCGACAGGTGCTGGCGGGCTTTGTTTATGGAAAGAGAAACGGCCGGTCAGGAATCGACCCCCCGCAGATGAAACTGCTGCGCCAGATGCTTGAGGTCCCGGGCCTGGACCGACAGCTCGCTGCTGACGGCGGCGATCTCCTGGCTGGTGGCGGAATTCGTCTGCACAACGGCGGATACCTGTTCCACCCCGCTGTTGATCATAGCGACAGCTTCCTCCTCGCCGTGAGCCTCCCGGGCAATCTCCTCGATCTCCTGGCTGGTTTGCGCGGAGAGGGCCATGCCGTTTTCCAGCCCCTTGGATACGTCCTCCACGATCTTTCCGCCGTGTTCCACCGAGCGGATCGTGTTTTCGATCAGTTCCTTGGTGGCTTTGGCGGCCTCGTCGCTCTTGGCGGCCAGGCTGCGCACCTCATCGGCCACGACCGCGAATCCTTTGCCGGCGGTTCCCGCCCGCGCGGCCTCCACGGCGGCGTTCAACGCCAGAATGTTGGTCTGGAACGCGATATCTTCAATGGTGGAGATGATCCGGCTGATGTTTCCGGCGGCCTGCTGGATCTCCGTCATGGACTGGACCATGTCGGCCATCTGATGGTTGCTTTCCTCCATCTGGCTGCCGGAACGGCCGGCCGTATCCTGCGCGGCCTGGGCACGACGGACGTTTTCAGAGGAGCTGTTGGCCAGATCGGACAGCGAGTGGACCAATTCCTGCACCGAACTGGCCTGTTCGGTGGCGCCCTGGGCCAGCGCCTGGGAACTGGCGGAAATCTGATCGGCCCCGCCGGAGACCTGGCCGGCGGCCTTATCCACCAGGGACAGGGTCCGGGAGATGTGGGTGGTGAAGGTGTCCATGGATTCCTGGATCTGGTAAAAATCTCCCTGGAACTCAATCTGCGGCGTGGCGTCAAAATGCCCGTCGGCATACTCGGCCATCAGCCGGTCGATCTCGGCCACGTAACCCCGGATGCTCTGCATGGAATCCAGCAGAATGTGTGCCAGAGTGCCCAGCTCATTTTTGGCCTTGCAATCCAGGGCGAAATTCAGCCGTCCCTCCAACAGAACCCGGGTTTCCTCCGTGATCCGCAGGATAGGCCGGATCACATGCCGCAAGACATACTGCACCAGGCTCAGCAGGCAGATCAGCGCCAGCAGACCGCACACGATCGAGCCCACCGAGGCGATCTGGATGATCTGCATAGTGCGATCTTCGTTGCTGCTTCGGATCGCCTCGGCCCGGACGACGATCCGGTCCAGTTTGTCGATCAGGGTGGTCACGCTGGTCTGAATGGTCTGGCGGTAATAGATCTGCGCCTGGTCCGGATCCAGCCGCAGGGCGTCGTCCGCGTAAGAGTGCACCGTCTCATGCAGCGGCAGGATCTCCTCCCGCAGAGCCAGGATCTCCGGGTCCTGCGTCCCCGCGTCACCGTACAGCCATTTCCCCAGATCGCAGCTGGTGGGGTCGGTGGTGCCGGTGAAATCTGTGCCCGCGTACAGGGCGTCGCCCAGCTGAATGTACCAGTTATAGTGGGCCGCCTTGGCCGACTGGGCCTGCGAGAGCAGCGCATTGGCTTCCGCGGTGTTTTCTTCTGCGGTACGGATCGACCCGATATTGAGATTGACCACGGCTCCCATGAGCAGCGAGGCCAACAGAGCCGCGATTACCCTGGCCCACACATGTACCTTAATACTGTTTTTGTTCATTTGACCCTTCTTTCTCCCGCGACTATAACCAGCGCCAAGCACTTCCGTTCGCACGGACACGCGATCCCTGCCGGCGGGTAAAAATAGTTACTATCTGTAGTTCGGCTGAATTTTGTAAAAATTAAGTGAAAAATGCAGAATTTTTCCGCAAAATGCTTGACTATCGCGCAAAATATGGGAGACCGCCTTTGCCTGCTTTGCGCTGTGTTGCCGGCTATACAAAAAACGCCCAGCCGACTGGCCGGGCGTTGTGAATGGAGCGCAGTCCATTCCGACGTGGAACATCGCAACAGTATAGATGCCCTTATTCCGAATTCTTTTTCGCAGTGTTAATGGAAGCGATGAGCAGCCGCTTGATTTCGGTGCATTGTTTCAAAACGGCAGGATTATCATAGTAGCCGCTTTCGATAAGCAACTCCAGCCAGTATTCACTTTCTGAACATTCTTTCAATGCGATTTGTAATTTCGCAATAAAATCGGCCTTACCGTGAGCATACATAGCTTCCCGGATATTCGCGCCTACGCTGGTGCCGGAGCGAATGAGCTGGTTAGTGAGGACACTTTCCCGTTTGGAGCGCTTGACTTCATTGCATACTTTTATAATTTCCAACGCGAAGGCTTTGGATTTATCCTGAAGTGGACTGGCCATGGGATACCCCCCTAAATATCAAATCCGTGCCGCTTGCGGCACACCTCACTTCTTCACTATTCACTATTATCTCTTCACTTCCAAAAATCCCGGCAGGCAGTACAGGTTAGTGAAAAGTGAATAGTGAAAAGTGAACAAGTAAAAATCCCGAACGCTGTCGCATTCGGGATTTTTGGTGCCGGTGGTGGGGGTCGAACCCACACGCGGTTGCCCGCAACGGATTTTGAGTCCGTCTCGTCTGCCAATTCCAACACACCGGCGTAATGTGTAACATGAACATTATAATATGAATTCCGGAACAAATCAAGGACATTTTGACGAGGAAAAGGTCGAAATCATGCAAATTATGCAGGTTGGTGGAACAGATGGGTTACAAGACGAAAAAATTTATTGACAAATGCTAAATGACGGTGTACCCTATGTAAGTATAGAATCCCAGGTTTCAGGAGGCCGTATATGCCGTCCCGCCAACCGCTTTCTCTAGAACTTTTGCGCCGGGGGGACGAGGCTGCTATGGCGGCGGCCATCGCCCGCATGATGCCCGCCATCCGCCGGGGCGCCGCGTTCTGCGCCGGGCCCGGCATGGAGGTGGAGGACGCCGTGCAGGAGGGGATTATCGGCCTGTTCCGCGCGATCCAGACCTACGACCCCGCGCGGGGCGCGTCCTTTGAGACCTATGCCGGCGTATGCGCGCTCAACGCGCAGATCGCCGCCGCTCGCTCGGCCCGCAGCAAAAAGCACGGGCCGCTGAACGACAGCGTGCCGCTGGAGGAAAACGGTCTGGCGGAAAGCCCCGAGGAACTGGCCATCGCCGCCGAGCGATACCAGCAGATCGTGCGGGAGTTGGCGGTGCGCCTGTCTGAAATGGAGCGGCAGGTGCTGGCTCTCTATCTGGCCGGATGCAGCGTCCGGCAGATCGGGCAGCGGCTGGGCCGGGATGAAAAAACGGCGGAGAACGCCATGGGCCGGGTGCGCCGCAAGCTGCGCCGCTATCTGCCCGAATAAACTGGTCTGACAGGCCGTTTGGCCTGCGGCGATACAATGTGCCCTATGTAGCTTAACAATCAGAGCGTTGGTCCCAAAACCAAAGGTGTTGGTTTGAATCCTTCCGCGGGCAAAAAATTTCCATTAAGGAGACAGAAATCATGTACGAAGACAAGACTTTAGTGTGCAAAGACTGCGGCAAGGAATTCGTTTTCACCGCCGGCGAGCAGGAGTTCTATGCCAGCCGCGGCTTCGAGAACGAGCCCCAGCGCTGCAAGGCCTGCCGTGACGCCCGCAAGAGCGCGACCCGCGGCACCCGTGAGATGTACGAGGCTACCTGCGCGGCTTGCGGCGGCGTGGCCCGCGTTCCCTTCCAGCCCCGCGAGGACCGTCCGGTCTACTGCAGCGAGTGCTTCGCCAAGATGAAGGAGAACCGCTGATCCACAGCGCTCTGACAACGGTTGCGATGTGAAAGGAAGCGTCCCTGCGGGGGCGCTTCCTTTTTTGGGGGAAAAGGAGCTCTCTTTTCTTACCGAAAGGGGAGAGGGTGTGGGAGAGGACCATCAGGGCCCTCTCCCACTTGCGATACCCCCGTTTTTTCTGCGCGCAGAGCAGGAAAAACGGCGTTCCAGACTGTTGAAAAGACTTTTTCGACAGTCTGGGAAGCGTCCCTGCGGGGGCGCTTCTTTTTTGTTCTTCCGGGGCGCAGGCCGTTTCTTGCGTCGGGAGAGGTTTTACGGTACAATGAAAGAACAACCGCGCGGGCCGGGCACAGGCGCGCGCAAATCTCACACAGCGGGGGAGTTCCATGAACAAGACCTACAAGCGGTGGCTGGCCGGCGCGGCGCTGGCCCTGATCGTGCTGGCCGCTTTGGCCTGGACCTGGTACGGGGTGCGGCAGGACGCCGACGGGCGTTCCCGCTATGAGCAGATCAACGACGAGTACAGTCGGATCGTGGACCCGGCGGATCCGGCCGCCGGGCTGGAGCAGACCTTTTTCTGGGAGAAGGGCGGGCCGGTCTATGGGGTCCGGCTGCTCTTCGCGACCCACAACCGGGTCGTGCGCGGCGTGCTGTATGTGGAACTGCAGGACGCCGCCGGGGCTCGCCTGGCGGGGGCTTCCTGCGATATGACCGCCCTGCTGGACAACACCTTTTACGGGCTGATCTTTGCGGAGGGGCCGGTGGAACTGGCCGCCGGCGAACCGTACCGGCTTCGCGTGTGGTATGAGCCCGCCACCCCCGAGGATCTGGTGGGTCTGTGGGCCAGCGAGACGGTGATAGCCGGCATGCCGCTTGCCGGCGGTGCGGACGGGGTGCCGGGCACGGCGGCGCTGCAGCTGGTCAGCGATTACAGCGGCGGGTTCACATCCCGGGCCTTCTGGGCGCCGGGGGCGCTGCTGGCTCTGGCGGTGCTGGGCGGCTGGTGGCTGCTCTTTGTCAAAAAGGCCGGGGCGGTGCCGGTGTTCTGTGTGGCCGGCGCGCTGCTGGGGCTGGTGATGAGCCTGATCATCCCGCCGCTGGCCGGCCCGGATGAATACGCCCACGCCGCCACCGCCTACGCCCAGGCCAGCGAGCTGATGGGCCAATCCCCCTACGACGAGGCGGGGCGGCTGCGGATGCGGGCCTGCGACGCCCCCTATATGACCGACAAGACCGGCGAGCGGGGGGCTTTCGCCTATAAACGAATGGCGGGGCAGCTGCTCAAGACCGGGTTTGACGGGGCGCTGACCGCCACCGCCGAGGACGTTCGCGTTTCGGGCGAGGGCAACCGGCTGCTCTACGCGCCGATGGTGCTGAGCATGGCCCTGGCCCGGGCGCTGGGGTTGAGTTTTTACGGGATGCTCTGGCTGGCCCGGCTGCTCAACCTGGCGGTCTACCTGGCGCTGACGGCGCTGGCGCTGAAACTGACCCCCCGGGCGAAAAACCTGTTTTTCTGTGTCGGACTGCTTCCCATGGGCCTGCAGGTGGCGGCCTGCCTTTCGGCGGATATGCTGGTGGCGGCGCTGACGCTGCTGTGGCTGGCCTGGGTTCTGCGCTGCGCCGACCGCCCGGTGGATACCGCCGGCTGGCTGATATTGGTCGCGCTGGCGGCGCTGCTGGGCTCGGCCAAAGCCATCTATCTGCCGCTGGCCGGGCTGTGCCTGCTGATCCCCGGAGCCAATCTGGGGGCGCGGCCTGCCGCGAAAAAGGCGGCGGCGCTGGCTGCGGCGGCCCTGGTCTGGGTCTGGGTCAACGGGACCTATTTCGGCTATCTGATGCGGGATATGCCCGACGCCACCCTCTGGCTGGGGGTGGGCGCGGCGCTGGCCGCCGCCGCTGTGGGGGTGTGCGTGGCCCGGCTGTGGAACCGCCGGCCTGCCGCCCGCCGCTGGATCCTGCTGGTCGGCGGCGCGCTGGGGCTGGCGGCCCTGGTCATCCTGTATCTGATGGCGTCCCGCTGGGGGCAGGATCCCACCCCGCAGCAGCTGGTGGAGGCCATACAGCCCAACGGCGATTCCAAGTATACCTATAGTGTGGGCTATATCCTGCGCAATCTGCCCCGGGTACTCAAGCTGACAGTGGCCACCTTTGCCGACAATCTGGCCGCCTATCTGCAGCAGGCCCTGGGGGCAATGCTGGGCGAGCCCGTGGTGTACGCGGTGGGGGCCGGCTGGACCACCACCCTGGGGCTGGTGGGGGTGCTGTGGCTGGCGGTGCTGCCCGCCGCCGATACCCCCCGCCGCCTGCCCGGCTGGCGGCTGTGGTGGACGCTGGGGTTGAGCCTGACCTGTGTGGGGCTGTGCGTGGCCGCCTGCCTGACCTGGACCCCCCTGAACTATGCGCAGATCTTCGGCATTCAGGGGCGGTATTTTCTGCCGCTGCTGGCGCCGCTGCTCCTGGCCGCCGGCGAATGGCGGGGGGTGGTGCGCAACCGGGACCTGTCCGCCGGGGTGCGGCTGGCCCAGATCGGCCTGTCCGCCGCCGTTCTGCTGGAAGCGATTTCCCAGCTGGCGGCACTGTGAAAGGCTTGCCAAACCGGCCCCTTTGGAGTACAATACCCATGTATCGGCTTTTGCCGGCATTAACAGGAAAGCGAGCGTGAACACATATGATCACGAAAGACAGTATTATCGGAGATATTCTGGATATGGACCGCAACACCGCCCCCTACTTCCTGGAGATCGGGATGCATTGCCTGGGCTGCCCCGCCTCCCGCGGGGAGAGCCTGGAGCAGGCCTGCATGGTCCACGGCACCAACGTGGACGAGCTGGTGGCCAAGCTGAATGCCCATTTTGGCAACAACTGAACCGGCCGCGCCCCGTCTGGACGCCCGTCTGCTGACCGCCGCCCGTCTGGTGCGGCCGGGCAGCCCGGCCGCGGATGTGGGCTGTGACCACGGCCGCCTGGCCGCCTGGCTGGTTTGTACCGGCCGCTGTCCCCGGGTGGTGGCCAGCGATCTGCGCCCCGCGCCGCTGGCCTGCGCCCGGGCCACCTGCGAGAGTTTTGGCTGCCAGGATCGGGTGGACTGCCGGTTGGCCGCGGGCCTGGAGGGGCTTGCCCCCGGCGAGGTGCGGGATATCGTGGTGGCCGGCCTGAGCGCCGAGACCACCATCGGTATCCTGGAAGCGGCGCCCTGGGTCTTTTCGCCCGGCGTGCGGCTGGTCCTGGTGCCCGCCACCCGGCATGAGCTGCTGCGCCGCTGGCTGGCGGGCCGCGGCTTTGCCCTGGTCCAGGATGTGCCGGTGGAATCGGCCGGACGCTGGTACGCGGTGATGGCCGCCGACTATACCGGCCAGGTCTGGGAGCCCGGGGAACTCTGGTGCCAGCTGGGCCGGACCGGCGCGCATCCCGGCGCCGCGGGCTATCGGGAGGACCGGTTTTGCCGCTGGCGCAAACGGCTGCGGGGGCTGGCGGATGAGGCCGAGCGGGCCCGCCAACTGGCTCTGATGGAAGAATCGAAAGGATAGGAGGCGGCCCCCATGGCCCGTGTGGAAGAAATTCTGGCCTATATGCAGCAGCTGGCTCCGCCGGAACTGGCCGAAAGCTGGGACAATCCCGGCCTTCTGGTGGACTGCGGGGCGGAGGTCACCAGCATTCTGGTGGCGCTGGATGTGACCGATGAGGTCATTGCCGAGGCCGAATACCAGGGCTGCCAGCTGATCGTGACCCACCACCCGGTGATCTTTCATCCGCTGCGCGCGGTGGCCCGAGGGTCCCTGCCCTTCCGCCTGATCAAGAAAAACATCTCCGCCCTGTGCGCCCACACCAATCTGGACGCCGCCGAGGGTGGGGTCAACGATATTCTGTGCCGTCTGCTGGGGGTGCAGGACGCCCAGCCGCTGGACAAGCTGGCCCGGATCGGCCGGGTGCGCACCACCAGCGCTTCCCTGCTGGCCGAGCAGTGCCGGCAGGTGCTGGGGGCCCATGTCAAGCTGGTGGACGCGGGCAAGCCCATCAACCGGATCGCGGTGGTGGGCGGCAGCGGCGGCAGCTTTTTGCAGGCCGCCATCGCCGCCGGCGCGGACGCGCTGGTGACCGGCGAGGCCGGCCATCACGACGCGCTGGACGCCCGCCACGCGGGGGTCAGCCTGGTCGCGGCCGGCCACTACGCCACCGAACTGCCCATTGTGCCGGTGCTGGCGGACAAGCTGGCCCGGAAATTTTCCGGTGTGCGGGTGCTGTGCAGCCGGCGCTGCAAGGACCCCTTTACCTATCTGTAACAACGGCGGGGCCGCGGGGCAGGTGTACGCTCTGCGGCCCCGCCGATTCTTGCCCGGCTTTTGATGCCACGAGAGAATGAGGTGAACCATGGCTCTGGATGCCGCCACGCTGGCGCTCTGCGCCCGTGAGTTGAAAACCGTCCTGACCGATTCCCGGATCGACAAGATCTTTGAGCCCACCCGGGACGAGGTGCTGCTGCTGCTGCGCACCCGCACCGATACCTTCCGGCTGCTGCTCAGTGCCCGCAGCGGCTCCGCTCGGGTCTGCCTGACCGGCGAATCCTTTGAGAATCCGGCCACGCCGCCGGGATTCTGCATGCTGCTGCGCAAGCATCTGGCCGGCGGCCGGTTGCTGGATATCCGGATGGAACCGGGGGAGCGGATCGTCTTTTTTGAGTTTCAGTGCGTCAACGAGATGGGCGACCTGGTGAAAAACACCCTGGCCGCCGAACTGATGGGCCGGTACTCCAACCTGGTGCTGGTGCAGGACGGCCGCATCCTGGACGCCCTCAAGCGGGTGGATTTTGAGGATTCCGCCATCCGGCAGCTGCTGCCCGGTCTGCCCTACACCATGCCGCCCCGGCCCGACCGGCCGGACTTCTTCGCGGTGAGCAGCGCCGCTCTGGTGGCGCTGGCCATGCGGCGGGATCTGCCGGTGGCCGACGCCCTGATGAAGAGCTGCGGCGGGGTGGGTCCGGTGATCTGCCGGGAGGCCGCCTTCCGCGCCTTGGGGGACAGTCACCGCCCGGCCAACGAACTCACCGCCGCCGAGCAGACCGCCCTGGCCGCCGCGCTGGACGCCATCCGGGACGATCACGCCGCCGGCGGGGTGCCCACCGCCGCCCACGCGCCGGACGGCCGTCCGGTGGAGTTCAGCTTCACCGCCCTGACCCAGTACGGGCCCGACGCGCTCAAGACCTATCCCTCCTTCAGCGCCCTGCTGGAGGACTACTACGCGGTCAAGGACCGAGCCGAGCGTTTGCGCCAGAAAAGCCGGGATCTGCTGAAAACGGTGCGCAACCTGCACGAGCGGGCGGTACGCAAACAGGCCGCCCGCACCGAGGAACTGGCCCAGAGCGAAGCCAGCGACGAGCTGCGGATCCGGGGCGAACTGGTGCAGGCCAATCTGTGGCAGATCCAGCGGGGGATGGCCAGCGTCACGGTGGACAACTACTACACCGGCCAGAAGGAGACCATCCCGCTGGACGTGCGGCTGAGCCCCAGCGGCAACGCCCAGAAGTATTTCAAGGAGTACAAGAAGAAACAGACCGCCGCCAAGATGCTGGCCCGTCTGCTGGAAGAGGGCAAACGGGAGATCGAGTATCTGGAAACGGTGGTCTATGAGGTGGAGACCGCCACCGGCGAGCAGGCGTTGGGGGAGATCCGGGCCGAACTGAAGAGCCAGGGATATCTGAAGTATTATAAGGTACGGGACAAAAAACAGAAACCCGCCGATTTTTACCGCTACCGCTCCACCGACGGCTTTCTCATCCTGGTGGGCCGCAACAACGCCCAGAACGACAAACTCACCCTGCACACCGCCCGGGGCCGGGACCTGTGGTTCCATGTGAAGAACGCCCCCGGCAGCCATACGGTGGTGATCAGCGAAGGGCAGCCCATCCCGGATTCCACCCGGGAACAGGCCGCCCAGCTGGCGGTGCTCCACTCCAGCCAGGCGGGGGGCAGCAAGGTGCCGGTGGACTACACCTTTGTGCGCAATATCCGCAAGACCGGCGACCTGAAGCCGGGCATGGTGTTGTATGACACCTACGAAACGGCCTACATCACCCCGGACCCCGCTTTGCGGGAGAAGCTGCGGGCGTGAAGTTCGCGGGGCCGAATGACAGGATTTTTGAATGGCCGGTCCGCCGATGCGTTTTGCATGGGCCCCGGCACGGAGGTCAAAGACATCCCTCATGCATCAAGTAGAGCAAACCCGAAACCCCTGGATGCGGCTGCGCCGCTGGTTCGCGGCCCGTCCCGCCCTGTGCGCGGTGATCGGTCTGCTGGCCTGCCCGGTGGTGCCGATGGTGTACCAGGTTCTGATCGAGTTTACCCGCATCCGGTCGGTCACCACCACCCTGCAGTATCTGGAGGCGCGGGTGCCGAATCTGCTGCTGGGCTGGGCGCCGCTGGCTCTGCTGTTTCTGGCGCTGACCCTGCTGACCCGGCGGCCCGCCATCCCCGCCGGGGTGATGGGGGTCGTGCTGGCGGTGGGCGGCATCGCCAACTACCTGAAACTCTCCTACCGGGACGAGCCGGTGGTGCCCAGCGATCTGTTCATCCTGCGGGACGCTGCCACCATCGGCACCGAGATGAAACCCTCGGTCACCCGGGAGATGGTGGTCTTTGCGCTGGCGGTGATTCTGATCACGGTCGCGCTGAGCTTTGTCCGGATCCCCTGGCCGCGGGGGCGGCGCGGCTGGGCGCTGCGGGTCCTGGCGGCGGTCGCGGCGCTGGCGGCGGCCTGCACCTTCATCGTCCGGGTGCTCTGGAACGAGCAGTTCATGAAGGAGCGGGGCCCGGGATACTTTGCCACCGGCATGGCCGACGAGTATTACCGGGGCAGTTTTGTCACCATGTTCCTGCACCTGACGGGCGATCTGAAGATCGATCCCCCCGCCGGCTATAACCGCACCTCGGTGGAACAACTGGCCCGGGAGATGGCCGATGAGGCAGGGGAGAGCGGCGTTCAGGCCACCCCCGATATCCTGATCGTCATGTCCGAGAGCTGGTTCGATCTGGAGCGGGTCATTCCGGGTACATACTCCGAGGACCTGACCGCCAACTTTGACCGGCTGGCCCGGGAAGGGGTCAGCGGGTATTTCCTCAGCGAAGGCTATACCGGCGGCACCGCCAACATCGAGTTCGCGGCCCTCACCGGCTTCTGCACCAATCTGCTGCCCCAGGGCAGCACCGCCTACAGCGAGTTCATGCATCCGGACTTTGCCGGCTACCCGCTCTATCTCAAGCAGCAGGGATATACCACCCTGGCCATCCATCCCTATCTGCGCCGGTTCTATGACCGCACCCGCGCCTACGAGGATATGGGATTCGACGCCTTTTATGATATGGAGGACTTCGAGAACCCGGTCTACGCCGGCGACTATATCAGCGAGGATTCCACCATCGACAAGATCATCGAGACCTATGAGCGGGCCACGGCCGAGACCGACGGCGGGGTGTTCATCCACACCGTCACCATGCAGAACCACGTGTCCTATCAGGGCGGCGTTTATCCCGACGGCTACCGGGTCACCGCGCGGGTGGACGGGCTGAATCCGGAGGAGACCGCCCTGCTGGAAACGGTGGCCACCAACATGCGGGACATCGACCAGGCGCTGGGCAAACTGACCGACTACCTGGAAACGGTGGACCGGGACGTGATCGTGCTCTTCTTTGGCGACCACCAGACCGGCGTGGCCGACGACGAGGGGATCAACGTGAACGAAAAGGCGGCCAGCTACCGGGACCTGGCGGACGAGGCGCTGCTGGTGGAAAAGCACAAGGTGCCTTTCCTGATCTGGAGCAACCACGACAAGAAGAACGCCGAGACCGAGCCGCTTACCTCCGCTTACATGCTGCTGCCCCTCCTCTGCGCCTATTACGATGCGCCCGAACCGGCCTGGATGGGCTGGCTGCACAGCCGCCTGGATGTGTGCCGGGGCCTGGCCCGCGGCTACGCCATCGCGCCGGACGGCAGCGTCAGCCTGCCGGAGGGGGAGACCCAGGCCCTGCTGGACGACTACTGGACCATCCAGTACGATCTGATGTTCGGCAAGGAGTACAGCCGGAACATTCTGTACGGATAACCGCAGACGGCCCGAACGCGGGAGCGGCCCGGCCGGGCCGCTCCCGTTTTGTACGCCCAAAAGACCCTTTCACCCCCGTAAAAAGGCCCTTTTCCCGCCCTTCGGGCCCCATTTGCGCAAAAGGGAGAAATTCTCGAAAAAAATTCTAACTTTTTTACAAAAAGGGCTTGCAACACCCGGCGGTGTGTGTTAAAATAAACCTCGGCTGCAAAGGACCCCGTGCGCAATGGGGTACGGGGCCACGATATGCGTTGATGCGGGAGGTTGCCGTAGCGATACGGGTTTTTCCGCGGAGTATGTCCGATCTAGAACCGGGCGAAAGAATTACTGACAGCAAAGGGATACGTTCTCACCGGCTTGCCGTGCGAACCAATGTCCAACTCAATTTGCTACAGGTCTGTCCGGGGGAACTGCCTAGCGGTTCACCGGCTTTTCTGATGCAAAAACACGAGACACCCGGCGCTGTGTACAGTGGTTTATCGGCTCGCCTAGGCACCAAAATTTAACAGGAGGCGAACAAAATGGCAGTCAAGGAGAAAATCAGGATTCGTTTGCAGAGCTACGACCACCAGCTGGTGGACGCGGCTGCGGAAAAGATCGTGGAGACCGCGAAGCGCACCGGCGCCCGCGTGTCCGGCCCGATCCCCCTGCCCACCGACAAGGAAGTGGTGACCATCCTGCGCGCTGTGCACAAGTACAAGGACAGCCGCGAGCAGTTTGAGACCCGCACCCACAAGCGTCTGGTGGACGTCCTGAAGCCGTCCAACAAGACGGTCGAGGCCCTCATGGGCCTGCAGCTCCCCGCCGGCGTGGACATCGAGATCAAGCTGTGAGCGCGCACGGGCGCCTTACTTAACCGGTAAGGGCGGCCGACGAGCCGCCAACTGCCGGAACCCCGGCGCCCCGCGGCAAACATCCGATCCCGAGCACCGCTCCCCAGCGGAGAGGTCATGTTGGCGCGAAAGCGCGTCAACCAATAACCTTATAGGAGGAAAAGAAAATGCAAAAAGGTATCATCGGCAAGAAACTGGGCATGACTCAGCTGTTCGATGAGAACGGCAAGGTCGTTCCCGTCACCGTGATCGAGGCCGGCCCCTGCACCGTGGTGCAGAAGAAGACCGTGGAGAGCGACGGCTACCAGGCCGTGCAGCTGGGCTTTGGCGATATCGCCGCCCGCAAGGTCACCAAGCCCGCCAAGGGTCACTTTGACAAGGCCGACGTGGCCCCCAAGAAGACCCTGCGCGAGTTCCGCCTGGCCGACATCAGCGCCGTGAACGTGGGCGACATCCTGAAGGCCGACGTCTTCGCCGCCGGCGACCACATCGACGTGGTCGGCGTCAGCAAGGGCAAGGGCTATGCCGGCACCATCAAGCGCTGGAACGGCCATCGCCTGCGCGAGAGCCACGGCACCGGCCCCGTTTCCCGCCATGCCGGTTCCATGGGCGCCTGCTCCACCCCCAGCCGCGTGTTCAAGGGCAAGAAGCTGCCCGGTCACCTGGGCGCTGAGCGCGTGACCATCCAGAACCTGACCGTCGTCAAGGTGGACGCGGAAAATAATCTGATCGCCGTCAAGGGCGCTGTGCCCGGCCCCAAGGGCGCCGTGGTCTGCATCTGCGACAGCGTGAAGGCGTAAAGGAGGAAAGCACAATGGCACAGTTTGACGTTTTGGATATGAACGGCAAGAAGGTTTCCACCGTAGAGCTTTCCGACGCCGTTTTCGGTATCACCCCGAATGAGAAGGCCGTGCACATCGCGGTCGTCAACTTCCTGGCCAACCAGCGCCAGGGCACCCAGAGCACCAAGACCCGCAGCGAGGTTTCCGGCGGCGGCCGCAAGCCCTGGCG